>JAAYWB010000138.1 GCA_012516855.1 Candidatus Cloacimonadota bacterium | reverse complement strand
TTTCTTTAACCTTGTATTTCATAATAATGAATTTTCATTGGTATGAACACTTACTTTCCTATCTAAAATCTCTCCATTTTCATCTGTCTTGTACTTAATCATCATTGAAACCTCAATATGGCTATTCCATTTATTCCTGCTGTCGATGATGCTTATGTCAGAACCAGTCCCAAAAAGATATGGGTTTACCATGAAAACTGAGTTCACCACACGGGTTAGCAATTGAGCCTTGCAAAGCTCACTAAGGCAGTTATAAATTGATGCCTGCGGTATTCCAGTTCGCTCTACTATCTCTCGCTTCTCGATAGTTCCCATGTAAATTTGCTGGTCAGCCATCTTTATCTTTGATGCCATCTCCATAAACACCATCATGGCATTACGGCTAACACCATACAAAAGACCAAGGTCATCCCGAAACATCTTAGTAAAGTAAATCTCACCTCCAGTCACCTTGCTGATGATGTGGCTCTTCTCTTGCGTAGAAATGATGTTGCCATCACTATCTCGCTCTATCTTGGTTGTCGTTACGCCAATCCTATTCTTAGCCATGCTAATCCTTTTTAGTTAAAGATTCAAAATGATAAATATAACATGAAATGATTGCATATCAAATTGATTATTGTGTAGAAGTCATAGCTGCCAAATTGAATAGTCTCATGTACTCATTAGAGTTTCCAACGTACCCATGACTACCCCTCAATGAACATGCGGCTTCCAGCGTGTTTGCATCTTATCTATTCTTACTACATTGAAAGCAAGGGTAGTCCGTATTCCTGCATCAAAAGAAGCAATACTTATTAGAAGCGATTTAAGCGATTAAAAGCAAAACCAATGCGTAGGTAGCTTGATATGACAAAAGAACTACAGAAGCTGTGGTTAAAGCAATCATGGGTGCGGTCATAACTCACAGTTAGTTGACGTTATGCAAATTACGCATAAGTGCAAATAAGTGAAAGTGGGGGAGCATTTCATTTGCAGTAACGCGAGTCATGGTTAAGCAAATAACTCACAGTTGGGGAGGTGAACAAATATAACCACCCCGACCTACATCCCAAAACCCCCACTACCCCCCCTATAGTGCCATGTGCTGCTCATGTGTGTGGCTGGCATGGCTTAGTCGTGCTGGCATGGTGCTGGAAAATGCTTGTTTTGAGTGAGTGCTGATAGTTATGCACAGGATGCTAAAGCTCTTAAAGTGTTTAACATAACGCCCGTCGTAGTTAGTACGCATGGTTAGCCGTCATTTACTCACATGTTATCCACAATTGCAGCTAATTAGCATCCTGCACAAAACCAGTGCACGTTTAACGGGCGTTTAAGCGATTTTTTTGATGCGGTCAATGGGTAGCTATTGGTGTAAATAGCTGGTTTTGATGGATTGGAGGTCAGGGAGGATGGGACATTACCCCCAAGTTTCCCCCGCTTATAGATTGTTTAACCTATGTATTGCCTTAGCATGATGTGTATCGACCTATGCATTGCCACTCATAGTTATGCGTTTATTGCATAACGTCAGTCCTAGTGATTGATTGATTGATGCTTTATAAACTATGCAAATAATACATAACCTTAGATTGCTGTGTATTTGCCTATTTATTGTGCAAATTAGGCGGCTGTACGTGG
>JAAYWB010000137.1 GCA_012516855.1 Candidatus Cloacimonadota bacterium | reverse complement strand
TGTGAATCGCAAAGGTGATTATGTCCTGAAGCCACGGAGGCGATTCATTCAAGAGCCGCCCCTCTTCTTCAAGGGACAGCCACCTTTCCTTCGGTCGGTCCTTCCTCTCCCTCGCCACCATTTTGACCGGATTTTCTTTAACCCATTCCCATTCCTTCATGGCGATGGTAAATACGTGGCTCATCAGGGAGAGTTCCAGATTTACGGTCTGGGCAGAAGCACCCTCTTCTCTTCTTTTCACCTTGTATTCGGAAATGCTGGAAGGACCAATATCGGCAAGCATGTACTGCCCGAAAACCGGAAGTAGGTGTTTGGCCCCGCACATATCTCGCACATGGGAGCTGGCAGCCTTGCTCCTCTTGGAGTACCCGTTCAAGTATTTATCCATCGCTTCCTTGAAGGTGAAATCCTGACCGGGAAGTCGCTCGAACCACTTCCCCTCCGCGATCTTGCCTTTTTGACTGTCGAGGATCTTCTTGGCGAGTTCCTTATCCTCTGTTTCTGTGGAACGCCTTACTTGTTCGCCCGTTTTCGGGTTTACAAAACTCATCCACCAGACCGAGCCCCTCTTGTAGAGTCCCATGTCAGACCTCCTTTCCGGAGCCCTTGACTTGGTCTGATTTCCCGTGTCCAGGACTATAATATTCTGTTGTGACCTGGTCAATCGTATTCCTGACCATCCGGTCGATATCGGTGATTGGTCCCCTCCTTACCCTTCTCTTTCGAGGTTTTCGCGCTTCTGAGACCTTCTGGACGTGTTCTGAGCCATTCTCTGGGGCAGGCAGTCTTTGCTCCGTCTTGGCTACCCTATGCCGCTCCATCCAGGCATCTACATCTTCCCGCTTGAACCGGATCAGGCGCCCGACCTTATAGTGGGGGATCTCCTTGACCTTGGCGTAGAGGGTCTTGGGCTTGATGCCGAGGTAGACGGAGAGGTCGTCGATTGTTAAATAGCTATTAATATTGATGTTTTCGTTGGAATCTGCCATGACTTGCGCCTACAGGTGGTGTTTTTCGCCCTATGTGCCATACTCAACGCAAGTCAGATATGCAGAGACAAACCCCCTTGGCAAAAAGATTGACTTTATCTGTTACACCATCTTAATTGACTTTTGTCGCAGAGGTGAAAAGGATGCCAAACAGTGCCGAGCAGAAAAATTACCTCAAAGGGATGAAAGCCCTGGTGGAGCTCTATCATCTGTTGATGGCCCAACAAGATGAGACATGGTTTTCGGAAATCGTCATCCAGGACTTTCCCAAAGACATCGTGGATAAGATTGAGGAGCTCTTTTATTACACGCTGCCGCGTTTCGAAAATGTTCAGTATTACAGTGACCTCGGTGTGTTTCGTTACGGCACCGGCACAGAGATAACTATTTCCAAGAAAAGGCACCTTGTCAGTTTCCTTGAAATCATTTCGGCTCTTCACGAGGACATCACCCGCAACAAGCATGTAAACGTCATTGCCGTGCCCCACGTGGAATACGGGATACGCGAACATATCGATCCTCCCAAGGACCAGACCGGTCGGGCTAACAAGCTAACGGGAACATTCAGCTGGAAAAAGCCCAAGCCCAAGGAAATGAGTCCATCCGGTCCGAAGATTGAGATCATTCACACTCCACCTGCAAATCCGAGCGATGCCCAGCTACAGGCGTATGCCAGAAGCCGGACAAAACAACTTGGTCCTGCGCCCCGGTATGGCGAAACATTTGAGGTCGTGTACAACTTTAACAAGGACCGTGAAGACACTTTCGCGGACGCCCTGCACGATGCAGTCTTGGATGACAGTCCTATCATGGCCCCGATAGCAAACACCCGCGTATCCTTCATAAAGGCGATTCGCTACACACTGGTAAAGTGCATGGCGCTTCTCGGATCGCTCGACAGGTTCAA
Source organism: Candidatus Cloacimonadota bacterium (assembly GCA_012516855.1). Lineage (NCBI taxonomy): Bacteria > Pseudomonadati > Candidatus Cloacimonadota > Candidatus Cloacimonadota bacterium. Next base: position 972 of record JAAYWB010000137.1, on the reverse strand, counting down.
ATCATGTCCCGTTTGCGGAAAATTTTTCTTCCAAGATGGGAGGATCGATCGAGCAACCTGCAGCGATAAATGTCGAACGAAGGCGTCTCGGGACGCGCAGGCTCCAGCAGAAAAATTCATGTTTAAGTGCCTTCGACGACAGAACGGATGGATCCGGTCCACTCTGCTGAATCACGACGCGTTCATAGTCTCTAGCTTTGAACCCCAGTACCTGAAACCCGCAGACTGCCGAAGGTCATGCCGAGTATCCGATGATCATTATCCTGTCCGAGGGGAATGTCCACTGTTGCGAAGAAAGAACGCAGCAGCCATCAAGTTCTTGGAAGATTATGTAAAACGCACCGGTAGAAAAAAAAGTCAGAGAAAGCCAACTACATAATAGCTTTGCCTCCATCATCGCCCATTTCACTTGAACTCATTCCCTTTCAACTCACGCCCCACCACTTATTTCCATGCCTCAAAGACGTGTAACGGATAAATCGAAAATCTGACTTAATTCCCTGCCCCCTTATCTATCTGACTTTTCCCTGCCCTTGTAACCTCCATAACACCCATATTCCGTGACGATTAGCCCCGCTCGTCGTTACGAAATAGCCGGGAAACAAAATTTTTCGGAGGTAGTTCTTATGTACGGATCAAGTATCACCCATCAAGAACCCGTTGTCACAGGTGCCCGCCTTCAAGGCCCTCCGGGGGACTTGAAGATCAACGAAGCTGAGGCGGTCCTCACGAGTCCGTCTCCGTCCAACCAGGCGATGCCCAGAGCGCCGTTTACGCTCGGAACCATCGCTCGCTCCCTTGAACTGGTCTCCATCGAGGAGATCATCCCCTATGACGGCATCCCGGATTACCGGGAACCCACCACAGCGGAACATCCAATCGTCGTCGTAACCCCCCGAGGCAAGTTCTGCATCGAGGGACAGGATCTCGTCCGCGCCGCCATCTCGGACGGAACAAGAGAGATCCTGTGCG
>JAAYWB010000136.1 GCA_012516855.1 Candidatus Cloacimonadota bacterium | reverse complement strand
GAGCTGAAGATGACCCGGCGCAAAGATCGAATCACCGCCTTATTCCTGCTTATTTCTTTCGTCGAGGGCGTCGCTGTCATAGCGACCCTGCTTTCCATCCCTTCTGACCCAAAGAATGCCTTTTATTTCGGTTATTCCAAGAGCCGCTTGATCATGCTCGGAGGGGTGCTGGCGGCGCTGCTCTTTTTGGCGGTATTGCTTATTGACCGGCGATTAAGAACGCGCATCACCGGCCGGCTTACACCCGCTGCTCCCCTGGAGAAAACCCTGCCGTGGGTGGGGGGACTGACGATGCTATTCCTGTGGCTCACGATCTGGATACCCGCGTATCGCCTGGAGGAATGGGCGTCGAGCTTTACCAGGTTGCAGCCTTTGCTCATTTGGGTCGAGCTGATGGTGGTGCAAGGGGTGTTTGCTTTCTGGGTGAACAGGGAGCCGGGTAAACTTCAATCTGGGCTGCGAAATATTCAGGTGTCACGCAAATACCTGCTTACAGGAGGTATTCTCACTGGTTTAACTATTCTGGTGTTCATAATCCTGGTCCAAACGGAAGGTAATTTCAGCGCGAAACAATTGTATTTTCCCCCCGGCGCGCCGCTTTCAGGCTTACAAGTTATCCTGGCGTGGGCAGCATTTATGCTTTTGTTCAGACTGGAGCAAAGGACCTTATCCAGAACCCCCACACGTAAATGGAGCACTGCGCTGTTCTTTCTCTTGCTCTGGGTGGTCACCTTTATTATTTGGTCAAGCATTCCTCTCCCGTGCACAGATGACCGCCCCGGCCCGTATCCTCCTAACGGGATTTGTTACCCGGATATCAATGATGCTGTTTACAGCATCGGTTCGCATTACATCACCCTTGGGGAGGGAGTCTACAATCACTGGTTAACAGACAAACCGCTTTACATGGCGTTTCTGGCGCTGGGTCAGGCGATCTTTGGCCCATCGATCGACGATTACCTGAAGTTGCAGATAGCGGTCATTGCGTGCTTGCCGGCGTTGTTGTTCCTGGTTGGGCGTAAGAAGATTGGTTTTGCCTTCGGGATATTCCTCGCGCTGCTGGCTATTTTGCAAGGGGCTTACGCCATCGCCCTTTACCGCGAGAATGGCAGCGTGAACGTCAAGCTCGAGAACCCTGAATTGCTGGCAGGGGTTTTACTGCTGCTGTTCGCCGTTGCGGCATTTAAATGGTTGACAAGCCCCACTGATCCACGTTGGGCGATTCTGAGCGGGGGGTTGCTGGGGCTGAGCGTTTTGATTCGCTTCAATCCCATCTTTATTATTCCGTTCTTGATCCTGGTAGTATTTCTGGCGGGCAAAGGTATGTTCAAGAAGGTGTTCACCACGGTTTTATTTGCCGGGTTGGCTTTCCTCCTGGTGTTTAGCCCTTGGTTCTTTTCTGCGACCAACAACCAGGGGAAAAGCCATTACATTTCCAAGATTGAAGAGGTCATTAACAGCCGTTTCTCCTTGCGCCACGGTGACAATAAAGCTGAAACGGATAGCGAGGTCTCGCCTCCCTCTACGGCGTTTCTTCCAAATGCGCAAGCCGAGACAGGCTCCAATGAACCTCATGAAATACTGCATTATGAGATCGGGGAGATCGACCAGGCTGGAGTTTCAGGCATCCTTTTTCATTTCCTAAATAATATTTATACTGGGCTAGCCAAGCTGCCCACCAGCCTGGTCTTGCATTCCATACAGGAACAGGTCAAAGATGGCATATGGGCTTTTACCGAAGCGCAGCCAATCTGGAAGACTCGTCTTCGATCGGAGAATCTGATCGTTATGGGCATCAACCTGACCCTGGTGCTCATCGGCATTATGGCCGCATGGAAACGATTTGGCTGGGCCGGGCTCAGCGGGGTGGTCATTCAGATGGGGTACTACACCGGGAACGCGGTATCACAAACCTCGGGCGGTCGTTACCTGGAGCCGGTGGTCTGGGTTTTGCTTTTGTATTATTGCCTTGGG
>JAAYWB010000135.1 GCA_012516855.1 Candidatus Cloacimonadota bacterium | reverse complement strand
GGATCGGGTCCTCATGCTTGACCTTGTTTGCCAGGGCGCATTCCTCGCTGATGTCGTGGGCAATGGGCAGTTCGGTTTGCTGGGGAGTGTCCGGCTCCAAGGTGTTGGAGAGATAGAGCTTGAAGCGTTTTTCCTCGCACAATTCATAGCCATGTTCCGCCAGCAGGTAGCTGATCTTGAGGTGTCCCACGGTGTAGGGCGCCATCATCAGTTCAATGGCGTGGAAGTGGGGCAGGATGTGATGTTTGATCAGGTTATGGACGGTGCCCTCGCCGTATTTGCCTGCCTGCTATTCAATGGCCATGTTGATGGCTTCACCAGGAAAGGTGAGAGTGCCAGCAGCAGGATCAAGAATTAGGTAAGGGTTTGGGCATATAGGTCGGCAAACTGCTCTATGGTCAGATTGTTGATCAGCAGCTTCTTGAGTGTTTCATAGAAGTTCAACACCACCTTCTTGTCCTGCATATCCTCCTCTGCCAGTTGGGTGGTGATGATTTCGTTTCGTAGGAAGCGGGTACGTTTTGCCAGTGCATTAGCCAAACTCTTGGGGTCTGTGATGGCAGGCAGGGAAAAGCTGAAATAACGGTCAAGCAAGGTTGCAAGCTCATCAAATGCGAAGCTGGATGGGCAATAAGCATCTGGGTGGCATTGATCGAACTGGCAATTGTAACACTATCTATAAACTGACCATGCTGATAGAGACGGAACTCATAGAAGTTGGTGAGGATGAGATTGGGAAAGGTAGCCAGGTAACGCTTGAGCTGTTCGCTTACTGCGATGGGGTCGAGCTTGTAGGTCTCCGGTTTCTTGGTTTCGATATAGCCAGTGATGTGGGCTTTGCCATTCCAGACACGGAAGTCCGGGTTTCCGGCTTCGGAGGTCTTGGGCAGGATACCCACTTCGCATTTGCTGATCTTATTCAGCTTGGCATAGGCTTCGATCATGTCCTTCAGACAATGATAAAAGGACTCTTCCCGGGCGTCTCCCCGGTTAATGATCTTCTGCAGATCGTTTAGGAATGTAACCAGAATAGCTTTCAGCAAACGTAACCTCTATCTTGTTATATTTCTGATTAGACATAGTCAAATAGAGGGGATATTCTGCCAATCTCTTTTTTATTCGAGCTTAATACGACCGAGATACTGGTAATACAGAATAGACGGCTAATGTATCAGGTGGGAAACATGTCATCAACTACTACTCAGTCCAGATTACCGTTGTTGTTCTACACTTCCAATGAAACGGGGGAAACGGAGTATGCGCTCCAGAGATACCTACCGGGTTCATACCTGAGTCGTATTCGATCTGATCGTCCTTGACCCAGGGTGCGAGGGCTCTGATGTATTCCCGGGCATCATCCAGGCTGTTGGATTTGGTATCAAGAGCCATCAGTTTGTCCATCACTTCGAGGGCATCGTTTAAGGGATAGATCTTATCCTGGGCAGCCAATGCCCGGCAGATATCACTGGTGTGATCATCGAGGATTACTAAGAGCTTGTAGTATTTGGCCTTGGTTTTCTTGTATCCCTGCAACCTTCCGAATTCCCTGATGCGCAGGGCCGTGTGCTCAGCCAGTCCCTGCCAGTAGTGGGAGGATCGGTTGGCAAGGTCATTGAACTGGTCTTCGAGGGTATCGGCAAGCATCTCTTTGGTATAGCCCTGCTCAATAGCTTTTGATAGTGTATCTGCAAAGCTTTGGCGGATATCGGCTTCAAAGTGATTCCCGATCCAGAACAACTGCTGCTTCTGGATGGTGGATGAGAGATGCTGATCTTCAATGCCCCAGAGCCCAATGCTGGTCTTGATCGGGGCTTGCACTTGGGTGTCCCTCAGTCCCAGCCGCACACAGCGGTCTATTATCGCCTTGGTGGGCTCATTGACCAAGGCCGCGAAGTCATCTCCCAACTGGGTATTGATGATGCCCATAAGCTTATCTATGGAGTCCCGGTTGATCTTCTCTGCTCGTGGCATGTCACTCAGCATCTGGATGGCAAGTCGAGCGGCATCTCTGATCTCAGCCTTCCAAGCATTGTTGAGTATCCTGTAGTACTCCAGCATAAGTCTATCGTAATAGTTCATCAGAAGGCGAACCTCTTGATCCTGAATCTGTTCCTTCCGATATCGTATTCTGAGAACCTCTCCAGACAGCCAGCCAAGGCATCACAGCCATCTATATAGCCATCCGGATAGGTAAGGAACTGTGATATCAGGGTTGGTGTATCCTGCCCCTCCGGAAAGAGCAGCTTGGCGGTCTCGATGATGGTTTCGGTCCTCTCGATGCGCAGGTTCTTGTTGTCCTTGTTATCGATGCGCTTGATCCGGTGGCTGATGGATGGCAGACGGTTGTCCTTTGCCCACCGATCGAAGTCAGCCAGGATACGTGCCTGACCGTAGGTGGTTTCACAGGCTGCCCGGGCTTTGACTCTGTAGATTCGATCCAACTCCTGATAGGCATCATAGTAGTATCTGAAGAACTTGGTGTTCTCTGTCTGACGTATCCAGACGTGAATAACATAGAACCTGTTGCCGTCATAGCCTATGGAGATGATGGCTTTGTAACAGCCTTTCTCACCCCATGCGGGATCGGCATAAAGCCAGACCCGCTTCATGTGGGATGGCTCAGGCAGAGTTTTGTATCTAGTGAACCAGTGGTTTTTAAAAATGTTCCCTTCAATGACTGGCTGCCCTAACATCTCCCTCTGGTATCCGGTATACCCGAACTTGGCTTTTAGATTAGGCAGGGTGGCAGTGGGATATTGAGCCTCCCAGACGGACTTGCCCTGCCGATCTTCGAGCGAGAAGCGCAATATCGCTTTCTGGTGCGTTTTCAGAACCGACCTTGTATCCAGATCAGGGTTATCAGCCCGTAATTCGCCCAATATCAGCTCCTGAAACTGGCAGATCGCGTAGTTGGGATGCACCAGGTTACCGAGCCAGACGATCCTGCCATTTCCCTCCGGTGAGAGAGCCCCGGCAAGTTCCTGGGTGATCTTCTCCATGCGTCTCTTGCCAATGGACTGGTTGCCCATGTTCTCTTCTTTATCGATATCATCACAGACGATCGGCCCGGGCCGTTTGGCAGTCTTGGGATTGATGGTGCCTCTATGACTCTGCTTGATACTCCTGGCTCTGATTCTCGCTTTATTCTTGAGATAGAAGTCCAGATCAAAGGCATCCACTGG
>JAAYWB010000134.1 GCA_012516855.1 Candidatus Cloacimonadota bacterium | reverse complement strand
TCGGTAGCAGTTCCGGTGATGTTCACGGTGTGCACAGCCTTGGCTCCCAGGTTGTCAGTAATCGTCACTGTGGCAGTGTGAGTTCCGGCAGCAGTGGGGGCATAGTTGACCGCGAAGCTGATGTTTTGACCGGCAGTAAGGCTGGCCGGCAGGGTGGGCAGATTGGCCAGGGTCAGCATGGGATTGGTGGAAATCGTGATGCTGTTGATACCAAGGGTGCCTTCGCCAATGTTGCTGATGGTGAAATCCTGGCTGGCAGTCGCGCCAATGGCCAGGCTGCCGAAATCGTGGGATTCCGGAGTAACCGAGAATACGGGGCTCGCCATTGCCTGTTGCACTGTCACGTTGTCGATCATCAGGTCGTTGTCGCCATTGCTACCGACGGATGATTCGCCGTAGAAAGCGAAATACTTCACGCCTGTGAGGCCTGTGAGGGGGATGCTATAGTTTTGGCCAGTGTGCGGAATGGAGTTGAATACATCGCTTGAACCTGTATTGTTCCACTCTCTCAGCAATGTGGGGTTGTTCATGTTGGGGTTGTCTGCCACGATGACCAGGAATCTGTCGTCCGCCTGGGTGCCGGTGGGAGGGTTGGTGGAGTTCCAGTCCATCAGGGCGGCGTCGAACTTGAGTTCATATTCTCCGGCGGGGAGGTTGATGGGTGGCGTGACAAGCCATCCATAACGGGAGGTACCGTAGATGTTTATCTTGGAGGCGTTGTTGCCGGATGGTCCGTTGAGCCAATCATCGCGGAACCACTGGGATGTAGTGCCGGTGGGAGTTGGGTAAAAGCCGCTGAGCTGGCTCCAGTTTGGCACCTCCCAGTTTGACGAATCAGTGCCGAAATCGACAATCCAGGGGAAGGTGCTGATGATGGGATCGTCTATGGTGGTGAAACTGAACACTTCGCTGGCGGGAGCTTCGCCGGTAGCGTTGTAAGCAACCACTTTCCAGTAGTAGGTGGTGGAGTAGTTCAGAGCGGCTGTAGCGGTATAAGTATTGACGGGCACGTCAGCCAGCAGAGTGGTGGGGTTGGCGTTGGTGTCGCAATAGAGCCTGAATCCTGTGGGGATTCCGCCGGGGCCTGCGTTCCAGGTGAAGGTGGGCCATGCGCTGACATCGGTAGCCAGATTGGCAGGAGCGGTTAGGATGGCCGCTCCGGGAGCCAGCGCTGCCATTTCTGGCCCGAATATGTGATCCAGATAGAATGAGGTGCTGGATGTGGTCGAGGAATACACGTTGAAGCCCAGGAAGTAGTTTCCGGGGGTAACGCTGCTGAGGTCAACCACATAGTTGTTCCAATTGCTGTTTTCCGGCAAAGCAATCTCGGCTCCGACCGGCAGCCAGTCTGTGCCATTTTGCGAATACTTGATCTGGATGCGGCCAATGCCGGAGGTGGCAGAGGAGCGGGCCCAGAAGTCGAGGCTGGAGCTGGCGTCGATGCTCAGCATGGGAGTGTAGAGCAGGCTCCCCGCGCTTCCGATGTACTCGTAAGCGGTTGCGCTGCCATGGAAGGGAGATGTGGTGCTGCGCGTGAAAGCGTCGTCCACATTGGTCCAGCCCATGGGAGGGAAACTTGTGTCTTCAAAACTTTCCGCGAGTTGGTTGGCAGACGGGGTCTTGAAACTCCACACGGGGCAGTCAACTGCCGGACCGATATCGTTCACGGGCACGATCTGCCAATAATAAGTGGTGTTGGGCTCCAAAACGGGGGTGTAGGTTGTTTCCAGCTGGTTTTGGATAAAGGGCGGGGTGGCGCTGGTGCCGAAATGGACGTTATAGGAGCTCGGCAAGCCGCCGCCGCTCTGCCAGGAGAGGGTGCCGTCCGTAAAGGCCCAGCCGTCCAGGGTGGGGTAGATCGCCACAGCCGGGTTGGGCGGCGCTGTCTGCGGGGTTGCCAACTGAAGATTGGGACGGCTGTAATAGCGTGTGCCGGTGGCATCGGCGGGG
>JAAYWB010000133.1 GCA_012516855.1 Candidatus Cloacimonadota bacterium | reverse complement strand
CCTCCAGATACTCGGTAAGGCTGGCTGTTGCCGTGCCAGACAAGGCATTAAAGTTCAGGGTCACCAAGGTTCCGTTTGCAACGGAAGAGGAGGCGGAGACCTCAAAATGAAGAGTGGCACGAGCTCCTGCTGCCAGGGTGGGGAAGCTGTCGCTGCCATCGGTTATCGTGATTCCCGGAGTGGAACATTCAAGGGAGGCAGTTCCAGCCGCGGTGGGGATTTCACCCACGTTATGGATCTCAATGGATAAGGTGACTGTTTCGCCTGGATCCAGGATTCCATTTTGGTTGCCGCTGTAATCGCTTACTGTCAGGTGACGGAATTCAAGCTCCGGCTCATATACTCCCAGCCTGAAGTTTTGACTCCAGTTACCATTGGCTCCGGTGATGTTAAGGTCAAAGAGCAACTGATGGTCTGCCGGGCAGTTGGCTGCCACCTGGATGGCATAGTTACTGAGCGACCAGGCACTGCCCTGGGCAGGTACGGTGCCATAGTTGGCGTTTGCGGTGGAGATGGTCACAAAAGGATCGCTGGAGCTCAGGGTGGCGCTCACGGAATTGGCATTCACCAGTCCGCGGTTGCCCAGGCGCAAGGAGAGCTGGGCAGCTTCGTCAGGCTCGAGATGGTTGTTGCCGTTGGTGTCCAGCACGGAAACCTGTTCCACCACCACATACGGATAATCCGGGATCAGGGGGCGGGTGGTGATGAACAGCGCGGATTCATCGGTTAGAGGCGCCGCGGCTGTAGGATAGATGTTTCCAAAGGTGTATTCCAGACCTACCGTCGCAGTGTGGTCTTCGATACCGATGGTGCAGTAGTTGCCGTGGGGATAGGCGTCGCCATCGCCCAGGTCGATGTTGTTGAAATCCTTGTATTGCAGCTTGATCTGTCCGTCTCCGGTGTGGGTGGGGTAGTAAACGGGGTCGTAGAGAATGGCCTGGAAGGTTTGCGGAGTTGTGGAATCGTAACCGGAGATCATATTGTACCATTCTACCACATAGTAATTCTGGATGGAGTTGTACCAAGTATAAACATAGCTGCTTCCGCTTTGGATATCCAGGTCATCCCAGAACACGGCGATCATGGGGCTGGGCCCGCCGGCATCCGGCAGACGCCAGTTGCGCCAGTCGGCGTCGGCTGTTTCCCCGAAGGCGATGAATCCATTGGAGGAGATTGAGGCCTGGGTGTAGTCCACCCCGTAGAATTGGAAGGTGAAGGGCAGGTTTACTGTCTGGATAGCCACAGCGCCAACCTGGTCACCCTCATCGTGTGAACTGCCGGGGTCGTTTAGGTTGAGGGCGGTGCCGCTGCCGCCTTCAGCGGGCGCGATGCCAATCCACTGGTAAGTGGGGCACTGGTCGTAACCTGTGTCGCCAGTGTCAAAGATGAAATATCCGTAGGCATCCTGTCCCAGGGGATCGGTGACTGTGGTATGGCCGATGGTGAAGGTAAGCGGAATGCTTTCCGCGTAGCCCGCCGCATTATATAGATTGAGTTGCAGGGGGATCACCATGCCGTCAACACAGGTACTGCGGGCTGTCACCGAAAAAGTATCGGTGTTGTTACCTGCGGAGCTTCCGGCGGGCAGGTTGCCCCAATAGCCCTGCGCATCGGTGATCTGGAAAAAGGAATCCTGAGAGCTGAGGGTGCCGTAAATATCGCTCAGAGACGCGCTGCCGGCATTGTTCAGGGTTATTGTGAGCGGCCAGCTATCGCCCGGATTGATGATGTTTCCCGCCGCCCCCACAAAGGTGTGGGACACCAGGTTGAGATTGCCGTTGCTCACAATCACCGGAACTGAGATCTGCTCCTGCCCGCTGCCGCCTTCGTCCGTAAACCTTAAAATAAAGCGGTGCTGGTCAGGGCAATCGGGAGCTATGGTGAGGTTTATTCCGTTTGTACTCAGGAGGGTGGAGTTGGGGCTGATGCTCCCAAATTCGATCCTGCTGGGGGGATTCAGCGTCACGTATGCATCAGAGCAGGTCACGTTGCCCAGGGGGCTTTGCGGCGCAGAGGTGGTGTTACTCAGGCTGAAATAGACATCCATGGTTTCACCGGCGTTGGGGATGCCATCGCCGTTGTCGTCAACTTCCACGCCGGCAAATACCAGTCCGCCTGAGCTGCTAACGTTGATAATACTGATCAGCGGCTTGTAATCGTCCTTGTTGATCGTGAGAGTCAGGCTCCCGTCCTGAGTGGGCGAAAACTCCAAAAAGGCAAGTCCCCGCTCGTCACTGAAACCCAATGCCTGCTGCTGTCCGGCTGGGTTGCTCAACACCACCGAAGCGCCGGCTACAGGCTGGTTGTAGGCGTCTTTCACCACCACTTCCATGCTGCTGGTTCCAGCGGGTATGCTGGCAGGGGCTGTAGCGGTGAAAGTATCTGGGATTCCCACATAGACAGGCGCGGTG
>JAAYWB010000132.1 GCA_012516855.1 Candidatus Cloacimonadota bacterium | reverse complement strand
GTTCCCGCGCTCAAAGTCTCAGGTAACATCACCACCCCCTCAGGCGGACCGTTCTCCGGGGTGGAGGTATCCACAACGCTGGCAAACGGCCAGATCCGCAAGGCGACGAGCAACGTTGACGGGAAATTCCTGTTCAACGGGCTGCCGCGCGGTGAGTACGTGTTCACTCCTCTTATGACCGGCTACAACTTTAACCCTGCCGCTTCCGCTCCGCAGGTGTTGGACGACAGCGACCTGAGCGGCGTGAATTTCACCTCCAGCCTGGCGCCGATTTTTTCCATCTCAGGCACGGTGAAGGACTACCAGGGGCAGGTGCTCGATGACGTTACCGTCTCCATTGACAACGGGCAGGCACCCGTGGTCACGCAAAGCGATGGTAAGTACGCTTTTGGCGAACTGACCCTGGGCACCTACCAGGTGAGCGTTTCGCGGGCGGGTTATCTCTTCCCCGTGCCCAGCCAATCGGTCACCATCAGCGGCGTGAGTCGAACCAATATCAACTTTTCCGGTCTGCCGCTGCATTCGATCTCCGGACGTATTACCTACAACGGCGCGCCTTTGCCAGGTGTGACCGTGGATGACGCGCTCGGGCACACGGCGCTGAGCGGCGTGGATGGCACATACCTGTTCGAGGACCTCACCCCTGAGGTCTACACCCTCACCCCCTCGCTGGAAGGATACGCTTTCGTACCGGGCTCACGGCAGGTGACCCTTTCCGCGGTGGATGTGCCCGGGATGAATTTTTCCGCCGACAAGCTGGGGGTGAATGACCCGCCCTTGGTGCTGGACATGCCCGATCAGCAGATCGTCGAGGGCGAAACCTTCACGACGATCAACCTGGATGACTATGTCGTGGATGTCGACAACCCGGTTGAGGAAATCGAATGGACGTTCACGGGGAACACCGACCTCAACGTGAACATCACAAACCGCGTCGCCACCATCACCCTCCCGCACGCTGACTGGTTCGGGTCGGAGGTGATCACCTTCAGAGCCACTGATTCTGACGGGCTGTATGGCGAAGACGCGGTGACCTTTACCGTGACCCCGGTCAATGACGCGCCGGTGATGGTTGAGAATATCCCGGACCAATGGGTGATACACGGCGCTGCTTTTGCGCCCATCGAACTGGATCGTTATATCTCGGATGTGGATAATAGCGCGGATGAGATAAACTGGTCTGTTGCAGGCGACACCAACCTCGACGTCACGATCATCGACCGCGTGGCCACCATCACCCAGCGCGAGGCGAACTGGTCAGGCAGTGAGACGGTCACTTTCAGGGGCACAGACCCTGAAGGGCTGTTTGCCGAGCAACCGGTGAACTTTGACGTCGTCGCGGTTAAACCTACCGTGGGGCAGAAGCTGACTGCTAAAAGAGTGACCTTCGAATGGTCGGGTATCACGAACGCCAACCAGTACAACGTCCAGTTATCTCTGTCAGACACTTTTGACAAAATTCTGCTGAACGCTACCACATCGAACCTGCGCTTTGCCTACGGCAGCGACCTTGCCAATGGAAAAACCTATTACTGGCG
>JAAYWB010000131.1 GCA_012516855.1 Candidatus Cloacimonadota bacterium | reverse complement strand
TTTGTAGCTGTAAACGCCTGCGATAACAAGTGCAATTACACCAAGTACAGCGATAAGAGCTATCCAACCAAGCGCGGATTTACGCTCTTTGTCGCTAGCTGGCGGGGCTGCGTTGGCTGCGTCAAGGTCGCTCACTTCTTGCCCCAATTGCGTACAAGGTCAACTACTGCCGCGATAGGTGTGTCCAACATTCCGCGCTGATAGGCATACATTGATGCCGCACCGATAATGAGTCCAATAAAAAAGCTCATGGTTTACCCCTTTGAAACATGGTGAAAACGGTTTTTAAGATAGTCAGAATCGCCGTCAACATTGATGGCGCTCTAACCGTTGGAATCTCTACTTGTGGCAATACGGATTTAGCCGCTTCATAAAGTGCTAGGCGTTGTTCTAAGCCGTTGTAACCGCCGTTGATAACTTTCGTACAACCTCTGCAATCGTCTGCATCTGCGTACTTGTTCAGGTTGTGGGATTGCCACCACCACGCCGCAGAACGTGCAGCGTTTTCAGGCTCTGCGAGTAAATCAGGGTTATTGACACAATCTATCCCTAGTGCTTTCGCTGTGGCTTCGTAGTTATAGCGTCCAGTGGTCTGTATAAGCCCTCTACCGCGATATTTGAAGCCATCCCCTACTTGGGTATTGCCTAAGTTCTTACGCCCTTCATAGCTGATTTGTGCAGCCGTGTTTCCCCAAATTTCCACCGTGTAACGCATACCGCCGCTTTCATGCCCGATTTGAGCTAAAAACATGGCTTGTCGTTGTTGGGTATTGATGCCAAATTCAAGCATGGCAGCTTCAATAACGGGTAGCCATTCAGTAGCACGGTCAATGCGTGCGCCTGTGGCTTTGGCTAGTTGTACGGGTGTCATTTGTCGCTTGGTAGGTCTTGTTTATACAAGCGCCCAACAATCCCCAGGACTAGCAATACGCCTGTCAACGATGGGACTACCACATCGCTGTAAGGGATAACTGCCCTCATATCGGTGTCTAACAACAACCATGCGCCTTGTATGGCTGTGGCTAATGTCATAGCCTGAACGCTGAACCAGCGCCATGCTTGTTTTGCGTTTTCAACTAGTTTCATATTTTTAATCCATGTGCGTTTAACCACTCACGTATTACCAACGTAAGACCTACAATACTCGCCCAAACTAAACCTGTGATTGATTTCTCGATAATTGCCTGTCTCAAAGCAATTGATTGCGCTTGCCGTTTGATTGCAAGCTCTACCCACTGCGAATGCTCTGGTGGATACATCGTCGCTTTATCAGCAGTGACAGCCGCCGCGACCGCAGCAGTGACAGCATCAATAAATTGTTCTTGTTCATCTGGTGTCATGCCTGTCACTTTCTTTTTTGGTGTTTATAAAAAACTCGCATTGGGCGCAAGCGTAATGACCAAGCCATTCAAACCACGCCCACCCTCTATCAACAGACCAACTAAACCGTTACGCGAATCTGCGTCGGTGTGGGCTGTCCCATAGCACACAAGCTCATAAAAGCCAGCTTGCAATAACTCTGCTGTGACAACGGTTGCTGAACCGTAATGCGCTGGGTTTCGGTCATAGATATTCATGCCGCTTGATGCGTTTTTGAATCGTTGCAATGGTGCTGCCAAAACACCTGCTTTCGTTTGCGCGTATTTGTATTCAAAGCTCACACCCACACCCACCACACCTAAATAGCTAGGCGTGAATAATTCGCCTCTGTGCACAAAATTTGTTTGGAAATTGAGCGTGCATACTGTCGGTGCGACAAGCTCAAACCTCACAGTTAGTGGCGCAATAATCGCCGCCACTTGTGGCAATGGTGTTTGCTCATCGACCGATTTCTTAATCACCGAATAGCCCGAAATCACAGGGTAAACAATGGTGTCGGTGTCTGATGAGATGACAGAATAAACATACTCAACATTAGTTACCGCAGACCAAACACCTGTGAACACATTAACCCATACGTAGGCGTATGTCGAAAGCGCCGTAACCCAAACAGTTTTTGTTGTTAGCGCATTTACATCGGTAAACGTGGGCAGAGAGCCTATGACTACTCCGCTCATTGCAGATGTAGGCAAGGTGTTTGAGCCCCTTACCTGTATTGTTATTTCTGACGTACTGCCAGAAGCGTCAAAACCGTTGGTCTGGCTAGTAACGCGAACGGCTTGCAACTGTCTGCTGGTGTCAACATCTTTACCTATCCAACCTGTAACATCTTGGGCATAAGCGTTGCCAGTGTTAGATAGCGCTGCAGATAAACCGCCACCAAACGTCATGTTTCCAAATGCAGTCATATTAACCTTTCTTGGTTGCTTCTGCTTTTTTGGCTTCTGCTTTTTTGGCTTCTGCTTTTAGCCAATCTTTTACAACAGCTTCATCTTCTCGGTATGTAGTAAACCCTTTTAAGCCAATCATCTCTTCTGGCATTAACATAAAACCAAAAGGTACTTTTAAATATGTTTTCATACAATTTCCTTAAACGTATTGGAATGAATAGTTGTAGCGCCAGACATTTGCTGTAGGCGCACCAAGTCGAAACATAAAAACTAAACTGTTGCCAGCGTTAACTGCAAGGCGACTTACAGACCCAGATGTCGCTGGGTTGTATGTGTAGCTTTGCAAATCTCTGTCGTAAATAGGTACCTCGGTGTACCCTGATACCGCTAACATACAGAACACATCGTTTGTGGCTGGCGGAGCAGTAGCCCCATCGGTGTAGGCGCTACAAGATACTGACAATATACCTGTTCTA
>JAAYWB010000130.1 GCA_012516855.1 Candidatus Cloacimonadota bacterium | reverse complement strand
ATATCCACCGCAATGCAAAGATAGAGCGTACACAAGATACGCCAACCGGGGTCAAGGTGAGCATTGAACGTGATGATCTGTCTTACGAAGCAGATGCCATGGTCGGTTGTGACGGCCTCTGGAGTTATACGCGTCAACATATTGTGGGGACAGATTTGCCAGTAGCGACCGGCCATGTAGCTTGGAGGGCCATGCTACCCATCAATATGGTTCCTAATGAATACCGTCAAGACTGTGTGCATGCATGGATGGCTCCTCACATGCACATCGTTGCATACCCTGTTCGACGTGGTGAATTTTTAAACATCGTGGTGGTGACCGAGGACGACCATCCTGCCGATACCCCCAGCCGACAAAGTTGGAGCCGTGATGCGACAGGCCTCAGTCCACTTGATGTGAAAAACAATTGCCCAACATTTGCGCTCAGCAACAAGTTGACCGACTTATTGAAGACGGTCAACATTGGAAATGGCGGTGGTTGGACGCGCTGGACATTGTTTGACCGCGCACCGATTTCTTCCAGTCTGGACATGTATAACCCGCAGCACCCGCGCTATGCATTGTTGGGCGATGCCGCACATCCTATGCGCCCCTATTTGGCACAAGGTGCCGCCATGGCCCTAGAAGATGCGCAAGCATTAGCGCTGGCAGTGCAGGAAAATTGGGGTGATTTACCCAAAGCATTCCAAACCTATGCGAACAGACGTTGGGAAAGGGTAGCCAAGGTTCAAACTCAATCTAGACGCAATGGCGATATCTATCACATGCAAGGGATGATGCGGATGGCCAGAAATGCTGCTTTGCGTCTCGCTGGGCCAAAACTGATGGAGATGCCTTGGTTGTACCAAGGACCACGGATTTAATTGACCAGCTTACGCCAAAGCGTTTTGTTTTGGCTGGCTTTATCAATTTGAAGAAGCGTTTCTTCGTGAGCGGAATTTTCAATCTCATTAGCCAACAGCACATCCAACTGAAAGCATTCTAAATTGGTCACAACCAGGTGACCTTTTTTCTCATGATTCGGCTCGTGATTGGTTAGCAAAGCATCTTGCCCGCGCGTGAGGTGTACATAGACTTGCGACAACAATTCGGCATCAAGCAAAGCTCCATGCAAGCTGCGATTTGAATTGTCTACCCCCAGTCTGTCACACAGCGCATCAAGGGAGTTGCGTTTTCCGGGAAACATTTCTTTGGCCATGACCAAAGTGTCTGTGATTGAATGGACAACGCTTTTAAATTCAGGTTTGCCAATGATAGATAATTCCTTATTTAAAAATCCTAAGTCAAAAGGGGCGTTGTGAATGAAAATCTCTGCTCCCTCGCAATAGGTCAACAAATCATTTGCAATTTCGGCAAATTTAGGTTTGTCGCGTAAAAACTCATTGCTGATGCCGTGTATGCGCAATGCACCCTCTTCACTGTCGCGTTCAGGGTTGACATAGAAGTGCAAGTTTTGGTTGGTTAATTTGCGATTAACCATTTCAACGCATGCAATTTCGATGATGCGATCACCATTCAAGGCGGACAAACCAGTGGTTTCAGTGTCTAAAAAAAGTTGTCTCATGCAACTGAATATAGCATCGCT
>JAAYWB010000129.1 GCA_012516855.1 Candidatus Cloacimonadota bacterium | reverse complement strand
TCAAAACTCTGACATGTGGTTCAGGCAAAGATTCAATAATGTCATATCAGGTGTTGTGGGAGGATTGGTGATGCCTCTTCTGGGGTTCCTGATATTCTTTCTGCTTACGCGTCACGGCCTTTCGATGACTGATTATTTCAGGAAGATGGAAAGTGCCGGAAATATTTCGGAAATAATGAGCGTTTCCGTCTTCTTCAATGTAGTCATCTTTCTGCTTTTCAACCGCCTTGACATGCTGAGAGCCTGCAGGGGGGTGCTTGGAATAACCTTAGCGTGGGCCTTTGCTGTCTTCGCGATAAACCTGTTTTAAAATGAGGTACTTCATTATTGCAGGCGAGCCCTCCGGTGATCTTCACGGTTCTAACCTTGTGAAGCACCTGCGAAAGGCCGATCCGGCAGCAGATATTGTATGCTGGGGAGGTGAACTGATGCAGGGCGAAGGCGCACGGCTTCTGAAACATTACCGTGAGACTGCATTCATGGGCATTCTCGAAGTACTTGTAAACATCCGGCAGGTGAAAGCAAACTTCAGCGAATGCAAAAGACAGATAATGGAAATGAAACCCGATGTGGTAATACTTATTGATTATCCGGGATTCAATCTGCGTATGGCCAGGTTTGCAAAGGAAGCCGGCTTTAGGGTCTTCTACTACATTTCGCCTAAGTTCTGGGCATGGCGTGAAGGAAGAGTCAAAAAGATAAAACGCTATACAGACAGGCTTTACATCATCTTCCCGTTTGAAAAGGAGTTTTACCGGAGACATGATTTCCCTGCACTCTTCCTTGGCAATCCCCTCATTGACCATATAGATGCATGGAGGGCCAAAGCACCTGACAGGGAGATGATCAGAGCTTCACTGGGACTTGACCCCAGACCGGTAATCGCACTTCTCTGCGGCAGCAGGCTTCAGGAGGTGAGCACTATTCTTCCTGTCATGGCAGGAGTGTCTGCAGGCTTTCCTAAATACCAGTTCGTGGTGGCAGCAATGGATCATCTGCCGGCACGGCTTTATAAAGAGATCTCTTCAGCATACCCTGTCAGGGTTATCACCGGCAGGACCTATGACCTTCTGGCTGTGGCTGAGGCCGCGCTTGTCACCTCCGGCACTGCAACCCTTGAGGCTGCACTCTTTGATGTGCCTCAGGTCGTATGCTACAGTACAAGTCTGCTTACATACAGGCTGGCAAAACGGATTATCAGGGTCAGGTTCATCTCACTGGTAAACCTCATCATGGACAGGGAAGTGGTGAAAGAGCTGATTCAGGAGGGGCTGAATAGTGTCAGCCTGCACAGGGAACTGGAGGAGATAGTTGCCACCGGTGACAGACATAAGAGTATAAAGGCTGATTACCGGGAGTTGCGGACTATACTCGGAGGTGGCGGGGCATCAGGGAGAGTAGCGGCGGATATGATGGAAAGTCTTGTTCAAATGAAAGCAAGATGAGGGTAGTGATACCCATGGTGGATGAAAATATGGCAGGCACTCCTGGTAAAAAGAAAGGGAAATGAAGAGGATCTCACTGGTTGCCATACTGCTCGTTCTGTTTCCACTGGTCACATTTCCCCGGATCTCAATACGTATCTTTGCCCGGTCAAAGCCTTCCAGCCTGATTTTGACCACGGTAAAGGGTGATTGTTTCCTTTTCGACGGAGCTTCCGGAGAGGTGCGTCTCAGCCAGGGCGAAACCGTTGCCGTGACACGGTATGGTGACAGGGTAATCTACAGCACAATGTCAGGCATAAGAGGGGTATCTGATTCGCTTGCCTTTACTCCGGCCGCATCAGGCACGCTCTTCATTGTCAGGGCACCCGGCAACAGCGAGCCTGAGAAGAGCCTCGGCGGAATGCTGACAGTCACTTCATTCCCCGGTTCACTCCGGATACTTAATATCACAACCGTTGAAGAGTACCTTCCCGGAGTGGTACGTGCCGAGGCGGGCAGATACGGACCGTCAGATTACTACAAGGCACAGGCCGTGGTAGCGAGAACCTATATCTA
>JAAYWB010000128.1 GCA_012516855.1 Candidatus Cloacimonadota bacterium | reverse complement strand
TGTTATGGCTTTCTGCGTGAACAGAAACCTGGTTACCGGAATGCCGCCTTCAGTTTCAAAGGCAGTTACAAACCAGATCTACCTCGTGGCGGGCCAGTTATATATTTTTTGTTGTTTGAAAAAAGACCGTTGATATTTCACAATTGCTTTCCGTTCTAGTATCAGGTTTCAAAGAACGTATGGCAGGAAAACATATCAGTTTTTGATTGGTTTCTGCGCTTGGGCATAACGGATGAGGCTATAAGCAGTTGGGGACTACGTGGACGCTTTCTTATCAACCGAGCAGAAAGCTTGCAAGCGAGAGCGACGCACGCCCAACCACTTAAACCCCAATTGCTTATGAGCCTATGTTAGCGGCTGCCTTATTTTTTCATTTTGTGTTTTTTGAAACTTTTAATCAACAAAATTAAACTAATCAGTGTAAGTAAGGCTGCAATTAAAAAAGAAATACCTGGAAAATAAATTGCAGAATTCTTACCCGTAAAATATGAGAAGCTACTTGTCATTAGTGGTGGGGCAATGAGTGTTGTTAAACCCATTAAACTTCCAAGACTACCTTGCAATTCTCCTTGTTCATTTTCTGGTATTGTAGAAGACGTAATACTCTGAATAGCTGTTCCCTGTACTCCTCCTACAATATATACTAACAATGCTACTAAAAGCAACCATTGCCACTCTGTAAAAGCAAAAAGGAAAAATCCTGTCATCGTAAGCATGAGGCCAAATACTGCCATTCGTCTGTCGCCAAGTTTCTTTGCCAAAATGCCGACTAACCATAGCTGAACAATAATTGATAACAAACCTATCACGGCTAATGAATAACCAATAAGCGAAGTATCCCATTTAAATTTTTCAATTGTAAAATAAGCCCAAACGCTTTCCATGCTGTGGTTTGCTATTGATACAAAAATCATTGAAAGCACCAGTGTATTTATCAATGGGAATTCACTTAAATGCTTTAGGGAACCGAATGGGTTAGCCCTTTTCCACTCATATGTTCTACGAGTATCAATGTTTAGAGATTCGGGGAAAAAGAAATAGCCAAAGGTGAAATTGATAAAACTAAGTATGGCTGCAACTATAAAGGGAGTATGCGTTCCGAACTGACCTAATGTTCCTCCAATTATTGGGCCAATAATAAATCCTAGACCGAATGCTGCGTTTACAACCCCAAAGTTTTTAGTCCTATTATCGTCTGTACTTATATCTGCAACACAGGCAGATGCTACAGAATAACTTGCACCCGTTATTCCTGCGATTGTCCTCCCAACAAAGAGCCACAGAATATTGGGTGCAAAAGCAAGAAAAACACAGTCAATACTGAAGCCAAACAACGAACTTAAAAGCACTGGTCGTCTTCCATATCGGTCACTTAAATTGCCGAGAATTGGTGCAAACACAAATTGCATAACGGCATAAGCAAACGAGAGCCAGCCTCCATATTTAGCTGCCGTACTTATATCAGAATGAAGTAAATTGTTTAAAAGTTGTGGAAGTACTGGAAATATTAAACCAAAACCTGCTGTGTCAATTACGACTACAACAATAATAAATATTAGCGTTGAATTTTTATTTGATTTCATCTTATGAAGCAATTAAATTTATATGTTACTCTCAGAGCAGCATATATAATTGTTTAACTATAAATGTATAGCAAAAAATCCCAATCAGAATTGATTGAGAATAAAGATTACAATATGGTGTTATTACTGCCTCATAATGCCACAAAGATAATATATTTTTCGAAAAGTTTTAGTATTAGATTTTTTTTATTGGTTATCAAAGAGTACTATGTCTTTCTCAAGGTTGCCGCTAACGGTTGGTACATGTTGTCGGGGCGAATTTCGGAGAGCGTTCCTGTCCGAAGGACACGGAACTGCGATGCGAGAATCCGCCGTTGGCGTACCACCGAACCCCGCCCTGCAATATGTACTGTGTTATCGGCTTTTTTTCATTTCAATCAATATACTATTTTATCATAAATATATTTCTGCATTGAATAATCATTTGGATATTCTCTTTGAGCTTTTGCTTTTGCAGCCGCATTTGTAACTGATTTCATATAATTTTTAGCTGAAAGTTGATTGTCATAGATATACTTTTGCATTGAATAATCGTTAGGATATTCTCTATTTGCAATTTGTTTGACCTCAATATCTGTGACAGTTTTCATATAATTTTTTGCTGCAAGTTGATTGTTATAAATGTATTGCTGCATTGAGTAGTCGTTTGGATATTCTCTATATGCAATTTGCTTAACCTCATTGTCGGTCACTGTTAGCATGTACCGATATGCAGACATTTGTTGTTTGTAAATATAATTTTGCATATCAATATCATTCGGATATTCGTTTTTTGCAAACTCTCTGATTTTTGATTCAATTGATTGAGAATAAGATGTATTTGAAAGGAAAAATAAAGTAGTAAGAATTATTATTAACTTGTTCATGATACGTTTATTTGAAAGATTTAACAATTTTATTTTTCGTAAGATTTACCTCCAGTTGACCATAAATAGAGTGTCTCTGAATAACCAAATCGAAAAATTTCTCTTTTTTTAATTGGTTCTGCAACCTTGGCTAAAACTAAACCTCTTCCTAGAAGAGAAACGCCAGCCTCTGATTTTTCTAAAATTCCATCAGCAGAAGCAATAAAAGGTAAATTCATCCCTAAACGCCAATATACAATTGTAGTTCCTTCGGGAATTGCACCAATTGGTTGAATTACAAAAACTCCGCAACATATTCGAAATAAAAGTCCAATGATGAATATAAAGACTATCAATTTTATGATTATTTTTTTCATTTTTCTAATTCTTTAATTCATCAATTTTTTGTTTTGCCCCATTAAAAGCTGTTTCTATTGTCGATAAATCATTTACGAAAATTGTATTTCCAGAACCATACTTTTCTAATACTAAGTACCAAACAAGTTTTCCTTTACTTACATAGTACCCTAATTTAAAACCGTCATCTGTAACAAATTTGTTTTCTAAATAGTCAGGATTTAATGCTAAGTCAGAGACAGATTCCTTTTTTAATGGTTCAATTGCCTTAATAACTTCAATTAAATCTTCATCTGCAATAGATGCTGTTTTGGTATCATATTGTCCAGCTTTTGAAATTTGAAAGAAATATTTTTCTTCTTGTCCACTAATAAATTTTCGAATTCTAGTTTCAGCTACACCAAGGCTAAGTTTTAAGTTTGGTAACGAATAGTCAATATACTTGATTATTGTACCGGTTTTTGATGCAAAAGCATCCATTTTTGTCGATTCTTTTTGTACGTCTTTTGCATCTTGAGCATATAAGCTAGATGTCAGAAGAATAACACTAATTGCAAATAATAATTTTCTCATTTTTATTGTTTTTTAAGGTTAGAGTATGTTTTTATTCAAAATTGCCGATAACGATTTGGCGGTATGTTTTTGTTGCCGATTTCGAAGCACTGTCCTGTCAAGTTACACGAAAGTTTATTAGATGCAGAAACGCTGAAACCCGCACTGTCTCGGCAATAAAATATACCGCCTGTTACAAGCTGGCCGTTATTGTCTCTCGTTATTCTGTCTTTCATTTTTGCTGCTTCTTTTCTGTCTGCCGTGCGTTGGGGTAGGCAAGCTCTTTTGCAGGTTTTGGTTTTAGCGTTAGCTGGTGCGACCTGCAAATGTGCTTGCCTACGAAGCGTTGGCTATTTCATCATTAATAATTCTCTGTCAACTCCCCGAATAT
>JAAYWB010000127.1 GCA_012516855.1 Candidatus Cloacimonadota bacterium | reverse complement strand
GTGGTGTTTCACGTGAAACGTCTGGCTCGATAGGTCCATGACCCGCCTCGTGGATCAGGTTCGCCTCGCTATCGGTTTCACGTGAAACATCACGTTGGTCTGCACCCAAATCACCCGGGTCGCCCGGACGGGCGCGGAGCGATATGGACAACGATCCGCCGCCGCCCACTCCCTTGTCAGACGCTTCCCGTGAAACGACGTGCTCATCAAGGTCAACGTGAGCAGAATTCGCGGCCCTCAAAAGAGTCACGGGGTCGTCATCGTGGGCTCCGTTGGCGAGTCTTTCACGTGAAACGTCAGGGCTAACGTCCGCGTGGTTGTCTGCATCGCCCGGTTTCGCCTCGGCCGATGTTTCACGTGAAACGTCAGCGCCGAGAGAATCGGGGTTGCCTGCACCGCCCAGGTTCATGTCAAGCGACACTCCACCTGGCACATCCTGCACATCATCGTGAGCTTCTCCCGCAGCCGCGTCACACGCGGCGGACGCCGTGTCACGCCGGACACCCGCTCCACTCGGGGATGTTTCACGTGAAACAACTGTCGGCCATCCGAGGTGGGGAGTGTCGCGAACTTCGCCCTCAGGCCAGCCCAAGCCCTGAGAGTAGTGAGCGGCGTTCATTCAGGCATCCAATCACAGCCGACACGAGTTGGGATCCAGCTCTCCACAGGTGAACCCGGGGCTATGGCCGGATATCCAGATCTGCCCTTCACGCAGAGACGCGGTGATCAACGGATCCGTCAAGACTCCGCTTCGGCATCAGACCTGGGACTGCTTCGGGGCGCCGCCGTGGCTAGCTGAGCCCGAGCTTCCCTTATGGGTGGCCCGCCGACGAGCAGGGCCCGATGCGGTCCCCGCCCGATGTGCTGCGGCACCGATGGTCACGGTCACCACCAAGGTGGCCGGGTCAACGATGTCGGCACCGTGGGCTGACAGGGTGACCTCCCCGACTCGACCCTTGCCAGCTCGTTGAAGGGCGGGCAGGTCTTCGCTGAGCTCTTGCTGCGCCCGCTCTCCTTTGAGCGCGATGAGTTGCCCGCCCCGGGGGAGGAGCGCCATGGCCCATCGACCTAACTTGCTCAGCCGGGCGACAGCCCTCGCGGTGACATAGTCCGCGTCGACGACACCACCGAGCGCCTCGGCGCGCGCCTCGTGCACGGTGACGTTGGTGAGACCCAGATCAGTGACCGCGCGCTCCAACCAGACGATGCGACGGTGGAGCGGTTCAATGAGATGGACGTCAAGGTCGGGACGCACCATCGCCAGCACGAGCCCCGGGAGTCCGGCCCCACTCCCGATGTCGGCCACGACAGTGCTCGAGGAGAACAGGGGTGCCACGACAGCGCAATTCAAGACATGTCGGTCCCAGAGTCGAGGCGCTTCACGTGGGCCGATCAACCCATGACTGATCCCGGTATCGGCCAGCATCGCGACATACGCCTCGGCAAGCCCTGCACGCTCCCCGAAAACCGTGCTCACGCTCGGTGGAGTCGGCGGGGTTGCCGGAGTCGGCGCACTCAATGACACCGGCAACGCCCCCGACAGCTCAGCGGCCAGAAGAAATCACGATGTGGCGGTGCGGCTCAACGCCTTCTGACTCCGACGTCAAACCCGCCGCCGTGACCTCGTCGTGCACGACTTTGCGTTCAAAAGCGCTCATGTTGGCCAGCGCCTTCGACTCGCCGCTCGCACGCACCTCGGCGATCGCAGCTTGAGCCAACTCCACGAGAGTCGCCCGACGCGCGGCCCGGTGACCGGCGACATCCAGCATCAAGCGACTCCGCTCACCCGTGGCCGTCTGCACCGCGAGTCGAGTGAGTTCCTGCAGCGCTTCAAGCACCCTGCCG
>JAAYWB010000126.1 GCA_012516855.1 Candidatus Cloacimonadota bacterium | reverse complement strand
TGCGGGCGCAGCGGTATCCGTTGGTGACGGATGTGTAGAGAACCGTTCCTGACTGCGTCCATTGTTCGGTAAGGTTGAAGGCGGTGTCCACCACGATGTTCTGGCTGCCGTTCCAGAGGAAGGGTGTCTGGAAGGTGAGCATATCCCAGCCGCCGGCTGTAGGCATGTAGCTTTCCGCGCTGAAAACGGTCACCATGTCCGTGGCTCCCTGCCAGTTGGCCACATTGGTGTCGGTGGTGTGTTTGAGGCGGATAATGAAATTCGGCAGGACATAATCCGGCGGGGTGTTGACCCAGAAGGCCAGACCGGTGATGTATATGGGACCGGAGACGCCCTGGGCGTTCAGTTCTGTGGCGGTATAGACCGACTGGCCGTGAAGGCTCTTGTAAGTGATGTTGATGGGGCAGGCTGTATTGTTGGGAGTGCTTGAGGTCCCGTCGCCCAGCATCACTTCGGTGATAAGGTTGGGGGAAGCGGTCACCGTGTTCGAGGGGGCGGATTCACCGTCGGGAGCGGTATAAACGGTGGTCACATAGTAGGAGTAGAGAGCGCCGTTGTTGAGTCCGGAATCCTGATAGGAGGTCCCGGCCACGGTGGCGATGGGGCTGCCGTCGCGGTAGATACGGTAGCCGCTGATGCTGCGGTCCCCATTTCCGGCGGCAAAAGCGGAGCGGGAACCGCGGCCTTCCGCGGCGGTCCAACTGAGGTCCACCACGGTGTTTCCGGGCAGGGCGTACAGGTTTGTGGGGGGATACATGTTCGGGGTGGCGGAAACGGTTGGTGTGGCGGGGGATTCCTCGCCGTCGTAAATCGCTGTCACGTAATATTCATAGGTGCTGCCGTCCGTAACAGCATTGTCGTTGTATTGGGTTCCAATGGGACTGGCCAGCAGGCTGCCGTTTCTGTAAACGCGGTAGTTGTCTGGCTCGCTGAAGACGGGGGCGGTCCAATTCAGCAGCACATGGCCGTGGCTGGCGGTGGCGCTGAGGTTTTGGGGCGGCAGCAGCATGTCGTAATCCGGGAAGATCTTGAGACGCAGGTCGGGCAGGTTCGGGGTGGCCAGCAGGTTGGTTGGAGCGTAGGAATCGCTGCGGTTCTGGCGGGCCCGGTTGCCTTGGGTACTGGAATAACTCCAGCGGGGATAACTGGAGGTATACTGCTGATAGCCTTTCACGGTGAGCACGGCAAGGTTGGAAACTCCATCATAGACGAACATGGGGTTGAGGTTCACCTCCATCCAGCCGGAGGCAGCGTTGTTTGGGAAGTTGCCGCTATAGACCAGGGTATAGCCGGAAGTGCTGTAATTTCCGGAGGCCAGGGTGGACTGGGTGGTGTTTTTCATATAGATGGAGACGGCTTCGATGGGATCCAGGTTGCTGCCGCTATCTTTGTTGAAGGCAAGGGATTTGAGGGTACCGGGCACGCCGATCTCGGAGGCGAGGTAGATGGCTTCGTGGGCGCTGTAGTTGTACCAGCGGTCGAGAGGATAGCCCTGGGTATCGTCGCCATCTCCGATGACCACTTCCAACGGAGCCCCCACTTCCAGATACTCGGTAAGGCTGGCTGTTGCCGTGCCAGACAAGGCATTAAAGTTCAGGGTCACAATGGTTCCGTTTGCCATGGAAGAGGAGGCGGAGACCTCAAAATGAAGAGTGGCACTAGCTCCTGCCGCCAGCGTGGGGAAGCTGTCGCTTCCGTCGGTTATCGTGATTCCTGGAGTGGAACATCCAAGGGAGGCAGTTCCAGTCGCGGTGGGAATTTCACCCACGTTATGGATTTCAATGGATAAGGTGACTGTTTCGCCTGGATCCAGGATTCCATTTTGGTTACCGCTGTAATCGCTCACGATCAGGTGACGGAATTCAAGCTCGGGCTCATATACTCCCAGCCTGAAGTTTTGACTCCAGTTACCGTTGGCTCCGGTGATGTTAAGGTCAAAGAGCAACTGATGGTCTGCCGGGCAGTTGGCAGCCACGCTGACTGAGTAATTGCTTTGTGACCAGGTGCTGCCCTGGGCGGGTACGACGCCGTATGAGGCAGTATTAATGGAAACTGTCACGTAAGGATCGTTGGAGATGAGCACAGCGCTCACGCTGGTGGCGTCCACCAAACCTCGGTTGCCCAGGCGGAGGGAGAGCTGGGCGGACTCGCCGGGCTCCAAATGGGCGTTGGAATTGGCATCCAGTATGTTCACCTGCTCCAGCACAACATAGGGGTAATCCGGAATGAGGGGCCGGGTGGTGATGAAGAGGGCGGATTCATCGGAGAGAGGAGCCGCGGCGGTGGGCCAGATGTTGCCAAAGGTGTATTCCAGGCCGATGGTGGAGGTGTGGTCCTCAATGCCTATGGTGGCATAGTTGCCGTGGGGATAGGCATCCCCGTCGCCGAGGTCGATGTTGTTGAACTCCTTGTACTGGAGCTTGATCTGGCCGTCACCAGTGTGGGTGGGATAGTAAACCGGATCGTAGAGGATGGCCTGGAAGGTCTGGGGAGTAGTGGAATCGTAGCCGGAGATGAGATTGTACCACTCCACCACGTAATAGTGTTGGGTGCTGTTGTACCAAGTGTAAACACCGCTGCTGGACTGGAGGTCCAGGTCGTCCCAGAAGACGGCGATCATGGGGCTGGGGCCTCCGGCATCAGGAAGACGCCAGTTGCGCCAATCGGCATCGTTGGTTTCGCCAAAGGCAATAAAACCGTTGGAACAGATGGAAGCCTGGCTGTAATCCACTCCGTAAAACTTGAAGGTGAAAGGCAGATTCACGGTTTGGATGGCCACGGCTCCCAACTGGTCACCTTCGTCGCTACTGCTGCCGGGATCAGTGAGGTTGAGGGCGGTGCCGCTGCCCCCTTCCGCTGGGGCAATGCCGATCCAGTTGTAAACGGGGCACTGTTCATAGCCAGTGTCGCCTTCGTCGAAGATGAAATAGCCGTAGGCGTCCTGGCCGAGGGGGTCGGTGACGCTGGTCTGGCCGATGGTGAAGGTGAGGGGGATGCTCTGCTGGAAACCATCCGGGTTTGATAGCTCCAGCAGCAGAGGGATCACCATGCCGTCCACGCAGGTGCTGCGGGCCAGGATGGAGAAGGTGTCGGTGTTGTTTCCAGCTGTGGCCCCAGGGTTGATGGAGCCGTAATAGCCCTGGGTGTCGGTTACCTCGAAAAAGCCATCTTGTGAGCTGAGGGTGGCACTGAGATCGGAGAGTGCTGAGCTGCCAACGTTTTGCAGAGTAAGGGTGAGGGGCCAGGTGTCTCCGGGATTAACCAGGTTGCCGGAGGAGCCCACAAAAGTGTGGGAGACGATCTCCAGGCGTCCGTTGCTCACGGTGATGGGGATCAGGGTGGAGTAGGCACCGTCATTGATCTCAAATTCCAGCACGAACTGATGCTGGTCCGGACAATCCGGAGCAATCTGCAGGGTGATGGGTTCCACGCTTTCGCCGGAAGCCCCGGGAGATATAGGGTTGAAATCTATGCGGTCGTAGCTGATGAGGCTGATGTAGGGATCGGAACAGCTGGCCTCCCCAAAGGGGGAAAGTGGTCCGGATGTGGTGTTATGAAGGCTCACGTAAATATCCATGGTCTCTCCGGCGTTGGCTTCACCGTCGCCGTTGCCGCTGGCGTTGTCGTCGATATTTAGCCCATCATAGACCAAGCCGCCGGAGGAGGCAATGTTCACGGTCTGGATGAAAGGCTTGAAGTCGTCTTTGCTGACGGTGAGGCTGAGGTTGTCGGAGAGGTTGGCTGCAAAGGACAGGGTGGCGTTGCCGGAGGCGTCGGTGAAGGCCAGGGCTTGCTGGCCAGCCGGATTGGAAAGGACCACGGAAGCGCCTGGCACCGGGCTGGCGCCGTCGCTCACATTCACCACCAGGCTGGTCTCGCCGGCAGGAATGGAGGAAGGAGCGGTGACGCTGAACTGTGAAGGGATGCCAACGTAAATGGCGGCTGTGGGATCTCCAATGAGGTTGCAGTAACCGGAGAAGTTGTAAGCCTGGGTGGAGTAGTTAATCCCATAGACGGCATAGAGGTAGAGTTTGCCGTAAAGCATGGCTTCGCTCATGTTGCGCATGCCCAAAGGATAGATGCCATGAAAGATGCCCACATCAAGGCAGTTGTTCATGGGGGTGTGGGTGGATGAAGTGGCCATGCCGATGGCGGTCACAGCCCCGCCCAGAGTGGCCTCCGAGCCGTAACGCACCACAGATTCCGTGGTGCTTGTTCCCCCTCCCCAGGAACCGGTGCTGCAGGTGATGAAAACCGCGTGGAAAAGCCGGTAGGCATTGCTCATGTTGTTCATGGTGTTAGGCCAGCCGTTCATGTTGATCCAGCCCCGGAAATTATAGAAGGCCACACCCTGATTTATAGCAGCATTCATTGCGGTGGTGGAGGGGGACCCGCCGTACAATTCAGTATAGGTGTAATCCGGATTGATCTCCAGAGAGCGGTCGTGGATGTATTCGTTGGTATAGATGGTGGATATGCCGGAAGTGGAGGAGTCGCCCACCAGCAGCATGCGGTCCAGCCAGGCTCCCATGTTTGGGTTGATGTCACGTTCCAAGATGTTGATCTTGGCCATGTAGTCCACCATTTCCGCGGCTGAATCCACCGAAAT
>JAAYWB010000125.1 GCA_012516855.1 Candidatus Cloacimonadota bacterium | reverse complement strand
CGCCACCACCCACAACGATACCAAGGCCTGGTATTCCAACTACGACACTTGGGTGGACGTCTCCGCCCCCGGTGGAGAGACTAACAGCGTCACCTCCCAGGGCGTGCTTAGTTGCTGGAGCGGCAGCAATTACGGATTCTATCAGGGCACCTCGATGGCCTGTCCGCATGCTTCAGGCGTGGCGGCTTTGGTTGTCTCCTATGCCCACCGCAACGGCCGCACCCTCAGCAGCGCCGACGTGGAGAACATCCTGGAATCCACCGCTGACGATCATTACGCCGTGAACCAAAGCTACATTGGCCAACTGGGCAGCGGGCGCATCAATGCCTACCAGGCTTTGCTGGCCACCGACCCCCCCCTGCCTTCGGTTTCCATCACCGCCCCGGCCAGTGGTTCGGTGCATGACCTCAACAGCAGCATCACCATCACCGCAACTGCCTCCGATACTGATGGCTACATCACCAGCGTGGCCTTCTATATCGACGACGTGTTGAAAAGCACCGATACTTCCAGCCCCTATTCCTGGGTTTGGAACACCGTTGGATATGCCGGCGGCCCCCATAGCATCAAGGTAATCGCCACCGACAATAGCGGAAACACCGCCACCCGCAGCATCACGGTCACCCTGCTGGCCCCTCCGGATGAGGGTTTCGAGACCGGAAACTTTACTTTGTATCCCTGGATAAACAACAGCTCCGTGCCCTGGACGGTGCAAAGCTCAGAGGTCTTTTCCGGCACCTATGCCGCCAGGTCCGGCGCTATCGGCAACAGCAGCAGCACTACCCTCAGCCTGCCTGTGGTGGTCAGCAGCGCGGGCAATCTCAGTTTCTGGTACAAGGTATCCTCCGAGAGCAACTATGACTTTCTGCGTTTCTACGTCGATGGCGTAAAGCAGGGCGAGTGGTCCGGTTCCGCAGGCTGGGCAGAGGCTTCCTATCCATTGACCTCCGGCAGCCACACCCTGGCCTGGACCTACTCCAAAGACAGTTCCTGGGCCAATGGCAGCGACTGCGCCTGGCTGGATCACATCATCTTCCCGCCGATGGGAACCTACTATGCCCCGCCTCAAAACCTGACTGCCACTTCCGGCAACGCGGTAGTGAACCTCAACTGGCAGGCCCCTGCCACCGGAACTCCAAGCAGCTATAGGGTTTACCGCGATGGCAGCTATCTGGCCAGCACCAACGGATTGAATTACTCTGATACAAACGTGGTGAACGAAACCAGCTATGAGTATTACGTAACAGCCATCTACGGCTCTGAGGAATCCGACCCCTCGAACACAGTAACAGGCTTCCCCACCACCAATCCCCTCTCTACCATCATCATAGGAACTGGCAGCGAAACCCAGCCTTACCCCATTAACCGTTATTGGAACTACTCCAGCCATGAGGCGATCTATCTGGCTTCTCAGATCGGCACCGCCTGCAACATCAGGTATCTGGGCTTCCACAAGGGCAGCGGCACCGATGTAAATCCCATCGAGGCTGTCAGCATCTATATGAAGCACACCAGCGAGTCCAGCCTGTCCAGCGGCGACTACAGCACAGACGGCTACACTCTGGTCTTTAGCGGAACCTTCCCGAACACTGATACCTCCGGCTGGATGGAAGTGGAACTGGACAACCTCTTTGCCTACAACGGAACTTCCAACCTGGCCATACTCACCATCAAGGGCAATCAGAGCTATATTTCTAATTACCCCTTCTGGACATATTCCACCACTACTGCCACCCAAGCCCGCCAAAACAGAAGCGATTCATCCCAGCCCATATCACTTACGGCTTCCAACAATCTGCCCAACCTGAAATTGCAAGCCTACGTCCCTGCCGGGCTCTATCCCGCCCGTAATCTGACCGCGGTGGGCGGAAATGGTTTGGTGATACTAAACTGGAGCGAGCCTATAAGTGGAATCCCCACCGGTTACAAAATCTACCGTAACGGCAACCTGCTCACCACCGCGACGGGGCTTACTTACACCGACAACGCAGTTGTGAACGGCACAACCTACTCCTACTATGTGGTGGCCACCTATTCAGGTGAAGACGCAGAGCCTACCGAAACAGTCCAGGCCACACCAGATAACTCAGTGATCATCGGCGATGGAACCGGTTCCAACAGCACCAGAGATGCCTGCCCCATCAACGTTTATTATCAGAGCTTACACGGACAAGCGGTGTACACAAAGGCTGAACTCAACGCTGCAGGTGTGTTCGGACCCATCGACATCACCGACATCGGCTTCTATGTTACCGGTCTGCCCACCCTGGCCATGCCCAACTACATTATCCGTATGGGGCATACCAGCGCCACCGACGTTTCCAGTTGGATATCAACCGGGCTCAGCACCGTCTGGAATTCCACCTCTTACCAACCTACAGTCACCGGCTGGAACATGCTGACACTGGATACCCCCTTCACCTGGAACGGCAATGACAACATCGTGGTGGACACCGCCTTCAGGCTCATTGGGGCTTATTCGTCATCCGGTACAACGCAGCACACATCTGTGACCAACGGTTACCGCTATGTGCGCAGCGACAATTCTGATCAGACCAACCTCTTTACCGGCGGCAGCACTTCCTCTTACCGCCCCAACCTCAAACTGACCCTGCAACCCAACCAGTCTGGCCCCGTGATCCTGGTCAATCCTACAACCCTCGCCTATGGCGATGTGGCCGTGGGCAGCACCGACACGAAGACCTTCACCATCCAAAATAGTGGCGATCAGACCCT
>JAAYWB010000124.1 GCA_012516855.1 Candidatus Cloacimonadota bacterium | reverse complement strand
GCCACCTCCACCCACGGGTCTGTGACCCTCACCTGGGAAGCCCCGGAAGCGATGACACCCAACAACTACAAGGTTTATAGAAACAGCTCCTATCTTGCCACAACAGCGAACCTCACTTATACAGACCTGAACGTGACCGACGGCGTAACCTACAGCTATTACGTTGTAGCCAGTTACACCGACGGCGATTCAGAGCCTTCCAACACCGTGAGCGCCACCCCCAACACTTTTCCTCCCACCAACCTCACCGCAGTAGGCGGCGACACTGTTGTCAACCTGGGCTGGACCGCTGCCGGGGGACGTGGCGCTGAAGAAGAATCTTTGGATGGGAGGAATATCAGCGGTTACAGGATTTACCGTGACGGCAGTTCCCTCACCACGGTGACGGGCACCAGCTACGCTGACCACAATGTGGTGAACGGCACCACCTACAGCTACTGGGTGACAACGCTGTATTCCAACCCCAGCGGTGAATCCGCGGCCTCAAATACTGCGGAGGCCACTCCCTTGGCAATGGCGTATGCCGTGATCGGCAGCGGAACCGGAACTACCTCCACCACTGAGGGTTGCCCCATCAACATCTATAAGAAAAGCCTGCACGGGCAGTCGGTTTATACCGCTGCCGAACTGAACGCCGCGGGCCTGTATGGTCCAACGGACATCACCCAGTTGGGCTTTTACGTGGCAACGGCGCCAGCTTTGGCTTTGCCTAATTTCCGGATGCGGATGAAGCACACCACGGCTACGGATGTCACAAACTGGATTAGTGCAGATGGACTAACCACAGTTTATAGCAGCACATCATATATGCCTGTTACCGGAGACTGGGATATGCTGATCCTATCCACCC
Organism: Candidatus Cloacimonadota bacterium; assembly: GCA_012516855.1. Classification (NCBI taxonomy): domain Bacteria; kingdom Pseudomonadati; phylum Candidatus Cloacimonadota; species Candidatus Cloacimonadota bacterium. The sequence continues at coordinate 2,329 of JAAYWB010000124.1, read as the reverse complement.
CCTTTGCCTGGAACGGGATTGACAATATCGTGATCGACACAGACTTTGACCGGGTGGCCACAGAATCCGCCACTGGAACCGTTCACTACACCAACATGGCCAATGGCTACCGCTATGGCCGCAGCACCTATAGTGACATGGGCGAAACCTTCACCGGCGGCCTGGTATCAGTTTACCGGCCGGATGTGAAACTGGGTTTTGTATATGTGGAACCTGCCGGACCGGAAATAGCGGTCGATCCCCTCAGCCTCAATTTCGGCGAGGTGCAGGTGGGGCAGACCAGCGTGAAGCAATTCACCATATACAGTAATGGAGACGAGACTCTCAGCGGGAGCATCACCACTCCGTCCGGCTATACTGTCTCAACTGCTCGAGGCAAAGGCCAAAAGAATCTGGGAGCGAGCCGGAACACTCTGTCCTTCTCGCTTCCCGTTGGCACCCACCAGACCTACAACCTCAGTTTCAACCCCACGGCCGTTGCCACCTATTCCGGCAATGTGACAATCACCAGCAACGACATCGACGAAAGCACGGTGCTCATTGCCGTAACAGGAACAGGATACACGCCCGCCAACATCTCTTTGAGCAACAACAGTCTTTCCGCCACGCTCGTCAACGGCGCCCAGGGTACGGACAGCTTTACGATTAGCAATTCCGGCAGCCAGGGGCTCAGCTTCAACCTCGCAGAATCGCCTTCCGTGGCTTGGTTCAGCGCGACGCCCTCTTCCGGAACAGTATCCGGAGACGGAAACCAGCTCGTCACCGGAACTTTCTTCCCTGAAGGACTTGTCCCCGGCACCTACAACACCACTCTGCTGGTCAATTCCAACGATCCGGACAGCCCCCAGTTGCCCATGTCCGTCCAGCTTGTGGTGCAGAACAGCAGCCCGACAATCAACGCGCCAGAATCACTGATCTTCGATATCTATGCCGATACCTCCCTAATCGAGGATTTCAGCCCCTACGTGGATGACCTTGATCCGCAGACTCTAACTTTGGGATACAGCGGCAACAGCAATATCCTCGTCTCCATCGACGGGCTTACCGTCACCTTCAGCAGTCTCAATTACTGGACCGGCACGGAGGAAATCACCTTCTCCGTCTATGATGGCACGGCTTATGCCTACGACACGGTTTCTGTTACCATCACCCAGATCATGTATCCGCCCACAAATCTCATCGCCCAGGCTGGAAACAGGGTGGTAAACCTTAGCTGGACTGCGCCTGATCCCGCCGGCGTGAGCGGCTACAGGATCTATCGCGACGGACAGGTGCTCACCGATGTGTTTGGCACCACTTATTCCGATGCCAGCGTATCCAACGGCGTCACCTACCAGTATTACGTCACCACACTCTATGCCAATCCCGCGGGCGAATCGGCAGCTTCCAACACAGCGGAGGCCACCCCCATGGCAATCATCAATGTCACTTTGGGCGATGGCACTTCAGCCACAAACACAAATGAAGGCTGCCCCATCAACATCTTCAGACGGAGCCTGCACGGACAGTCTGTCTATACCGCTGCCGAACTTAATGCTGCCGGCGTCTATGGCCCGGTGGAGATCACTGCTCTGGGATTCTACGTCAACAGCGCTCCCAACCAAGCCCTACCTTCCTTCGTGGTGCGCATGAAACACACCACGGCTGCTAATGTAGCCGACTGGCAGACCTCCACAGACATGGTGACGGTTTACAGCGCCACTTCCTACATGCCAACTCCCGGCGGTTACGACATGCTGACTCTGGACACTCCCTTCACCTGGAACGGAACGGACAACATTGTCATCGATACCGCTTTTAACCGGGTGGGCTCCAGGAACTCATCCGGGACTGTGCGCTACACTGAAACCGCCAGCGGCTACCGCTACACCCGCAGCGACTACTTTAACCAGACCAATACGTTCTACGGTGGCAGCGTATCAATTTACCGGCCCAACGTGCAACTTACCATCTACGGCGGTGAGCCCGCTCCACCGGAAATAACGGTCGATCTTCTGGCACTCGACTTCGGCGCAGTGAAGGTTGGCAACAGCGTAGTGCGCCAATTCACAATCGCCAACTCCGGGGAGGAGGATCTCATCGGCTCCATCACCACTCCGGCTGGCTACAGTGTTGTCGAACAAGGCCGGAATTCTACAGATACGGAAATCCTTCGCAACACTCTGGAATTCAATCTGGCAGGAGGCACCAATGCCGTTTACCAGCTCACCTTCCAGCCGCTGGAAGCTATTTCCTACAACGGCAACGTTGTCATCAGCAGCAACGACGAGGATGAGCCCACTGTGAACATCGCCCTGACCGGCAGCGGCTACATCCCGCCCACAGTCTC
>JAAYWB010000123.1 GCA_012516855.1 Candidatus Cloacimonadota bacterium | reverse complement strand
CCAGCGCGCGGGCTTGATCTCCACGCAATTCTGCTAAAGCCGCGGGTACCCAGCTTTCAAAGACGTCGTGATTCAGCAATTCGCGACGAGAGATCTCCTGCTGTAACGCGTCCGTTTGATGCTCAAACTCCTCAAGGGTTGTCTTTTCCAGGAATAACAACAGCGCATACATACGCGCTTTTAACCCGATCCCGGCGAGATTTTTTTGTTTTGCTTCCTCGATGGAACGCTGTATCAGTTCCAACGCATCTGTATTTTTTCTCTCATCCGCCAGCATGACCGCCGCCAGCGAACGGCTTTCAACCGCCGGGTAATTAATGACATTGGAACGAAAGACCTGGTCATAATATCCGTGCGCTTTGTCGTTCGCCCTCAACGAACGGAATATATCTCCTTTAATTTTTACCGCCTGGATAAAAAGCTTTTCCTGGGGGAAATTGGCTTCTCTGCGATGCACCCGGTCGATAAAATACCAGCTCTTATCCAGGTCTCCATTGTGCAGGTACGCCATTGCCGCCACCAGTTCCAACAGCGAGAGCCAGAACCGTACCTGCAGAGTCTCTGCCATCGAGTGATTCACGCGGAAGGTTAGCAGGGCTTCTTGAACGCGCCCGTTATAATATTGCGCCATTGCCAGGAGCGCGTGACCCTGCACCCTGGCTGAACGTCTTTTTACCAGCACGCTAAGCCTGGCCATCTCGGCGGCGATTTTTTCAGCCTTGCCAGGCTCTCCAAAGAAAATGTGCAAGATACAGATGTAAGAAAGGATGTTCACGCGGTTATCAAGCGAATCCTGGTCTTTCGTTGCGGGATCGCGTTTCAAGGCGTCCGTGAGCAGTTCATATGCTCGTGTGTATTCATCCCTCCCAAACTGCATAATCCCCAATCGAGATAAAGCTTTGATGAGCTCCGCGTCGTACCCGGTGTTGGACAGGTAAAAGATGGCCCGCTGAAAATAATCCGTTGATTTTTCATATTCATACAAGAAATCTGCCGCTCTACCCAAACCGCTTAGCCCGGTACCAATAAGCAGCAGGCTGTGCGTCGCTTCTCCAACCTCCAGGCAGCGCTGATAAATTTTTTCGCAGGTGCGCGAATCATCCTGGTCGTGGGCATAGTTCCCCCACTCATTCGCCGCCTGGTAAATGACAGACTCGTCATATCCTGCCGGTAACCTGCTGATCAAATCCAAAGCCCGGCCATATGAAAGATAGGTTTCGTCTTTTGAATACTTTGAACCCGCGTACCTTCCTGCTTCCAACCACGCCTTCACAGCCGGCTGTGTCTCTCCAGCCGTTTCAAAATGAAAGGCGATTTCTTTTGCAAACGCAGGCTGCCTGGGACGGCGACTGAGCAGCGCTTTCGCCGCCCGTAAATGCAGGCGCCTCTTTTCTGCAGGGCCCAATTGGTCCAGGATTATTCCGCGTTCCACCTCGCGGCTAAACACATAACTTCCTTCCGTCCTGTCCTCAAGATTGGCGCTTATAAAGCCTTTCAGGCTCAACTCATTCAAAGCCGCCACCAGGGCTTCGTCAGTTATGCCGGTCATCTCTTCAACGACATCAATGTAGAAAGTCCTCCCTAAAACTGCCGCCGCTGACAGCACCGCTGCAGAAGCCTTTTCCAGCAGGTTCATCTTTCCTCTGACCAGCCTGACAATGGATTCTGGCGGAGAACAGGCGCCAAAATCAGAAAGCTGATCACTGGATATATTTTTCTGCTGCATCGCTCTCAAACACTCGATCAAATAAAACGGGTTGCCGCCCGTCTGGCAATGCATCTTTTTCACCAGGTCTTCATCAGCCGTCTTACCGAAAATGCGCTGCATGAAAAGACCAATCTCACGGTTCTGCAGCGGAGCCAGGCGGATCGTTTCCAGTTTTCGCGACCT
>JAAYWB010000122.1 GCA_012516855.1 Candidatus Cloacimonadota bacterium | reverse complement strand
GCCCATTCGGGTTCGAGGCGGAGCGATTGCGGCGCGAGGTATTCCACGCCGAGGACGTCCTGGATCAGCTCGGAGCGGTTGACCACCTGTCCGTGGCCCTTTTTCTTGGCGACATTGAGAATGTATTTGGCGTACTTGGACCGGTAGGGATCGAGTCGCTCACCGTCGAGAAGCTCCAGGGCATCCAACACCGCGGTGGCCTGCTTGGTGCGGTTCTGTCCGGCGATTGCGCGCAGGGCGTCCTGTGCGGCCTGGGCCCGGTTCGCTCCGGTGATCAGCACCGAGAAGAACGGGTATTCGGGAGCCTGGTCCTGGAACCTCGCTCCGAGGCAGATACCGGCGATGGTGTTCACCATATCGCGGAAGTTTATCCGCTCATGGGAGCCGATCCCGGAAAGCTCCCTGATGGACTTGCCCTTGGCCCATTCGGTCAGGGACTTGGCGCGGCCCTGGTAGGTGACCTCGAATGCCGTGGTCATGTTCTTCTGAAGCCACTGCACGAGGTTGCGCAGGAAGTTCGACGCCTTGGATTCGTAAGTGGACTTGGCGTGGCCCGAGGCGGTGGATGCAAGGTCCAGAGCTGCGGCGTAGCTTTGAAGCGCGGTGCGGAATTCTTCGTCCGTGTTCTTCAGTCGCAGGAACAGCTCCTCGGGTTTCTTCTCGTCTTTGAAATGCGGGGGGTCAAAGGGCTGGATGAAATAGAGGTAGAAGTCCCGCGGCGGCACCGCTGTGGAGCGTTCGTTGGGCGCGCCGAAGAAAAGGTATCCCTGGCGCGCGGCCTTGCGTTCCAGCCATTCGAGCTCGTGCTGCCAGATTTTATAGCCCGTAACGTAGGTCTGGTCCGTGCACTCCATGACCCGCCGGAGCGCCTCATAGTAGTAGCGGTCGAGTTGCGAGGAATCAAGGCTATCGGCCCGCTTCTCAATCAGCGCGTCGAAATCGTCGGTCTTCTTGAGGTCCAGGTAATATTGGCGGTTGTCCGGATTGGACGAGATGAACTGCCCACTGACCGTTTTGTGGATTTCCCGCAGGACGGTCTCCACCTGGGAGAGCAGGTCGTCGGCCGGGTCGCCGCCCAGTTCCTCGATGCCCGGCTGGAAGAGGCACAAGCCGTCGCGCAGTTCCTCCGCCGTCGCGCCGAGGGGGGCGTGGATGTCGCTCGTCGTGAGCCGGTGGACCGACAGCGCGTGGATAAGCTGGGTCGCCATGGGCTTGTATGCCGGGCGGGTGAAGGCCTGCTGGATGCGCGATTCGAGCACCATGCTGCAATCGATGACCGCCTTGATGTCCGGAACGGCGCGAAAGGACGGGTTCTCGCGCAGGGTGGTCCAGTAGCCGTCATAAGCGATGACCCCGGGCCGGTCGTCGGGTACGTTCTGGTTGAGGAGCTTCTTCATGGCCAGGGACAGGGTTTTGAGCACCTCGCGCTTTTCCACCGCGGTGACCCGCTCGAAGGTGTCGATGTAGTCGGGATGCACGGGGAAGAGGCGCACGAACTCGTCCATGCGCTCGTTCATGCGGCCATAGAACTTGGCGAAGGGTGTCAGGTACTCCCGGAT
>JAAYWB010000121.1 GCA_012516855.1 Candidatus Cloacimonadota bacterium | reverse complement strand
GCGCAGAACACCCACTTCGCGGACAACAATGAGATGTTCAAGGCGCTTGGGCCGGTGCTGTCCGACATGCGCCACGACGGAGCCGACAGCAAGGCGCATCTGGCGGCGATCCGCGACACGCTGAACAGGAGAAAGTGATGACCACAGCATATGATCTGGCCAAGGCCGAAGTCGGCACGGTGGAATGGGCCAAAGGCGACAACCCCAAGGTCGTCGCCTACTTCAAGGACAGCGGCAACCCCGGCGTCACCAATGACGAAACGGCGTGGTGCGCTGCCTTTGTCGGGGCCATGCTGCGCCGCGCCGGGGTAAAGTCCACAGGCGCACTCAATGCCCGATCCTATCTCGACTGGGGAACGCCAGTTGATCGCAAGAACGCCCAGCCCGGCGATGTGGTGATCTTCAAGCGTGGCAACTCCTCGTGGCAGGGGCATGTCGCCTTTTTCGTCAAGGATCGGGGCGCGCGGATCGACGTTCTGGGCGGCAACCAGTCCAACGCGGTCAACGTCAAGGGCTATCAGTCCGCCGCGCTTCTAGGAATTCGCCGTCCGCCCAAGGCCACGGCAAAGCCCGCCAAGCCCGCAAAACGCCCCGCACAGATCGCCAAGCCCGCCGCGCAGCCCTCGCCAGCGAAAGAGGCCGGGAAGGCCGCAGCTGGCGGTTTGGCTGGCGGTGGCCTCGCGCTGGCTATCTGGGCGCTCTGGGCCGACGCCGCGCAGGCATGGCGCGACTTCTGGCTTTGGGCCTTTTCGTTCATCAACTGAGGAGCACGGCATGAAACTCGTGAGCAACTGGAAATCGGCGTGGAGATGGATGAGCGTCCAATTCATCGCCTTCGCAGCCCTTTGGGAAAGCATCCCGCTCGAGGCAAAGGCCGTGCTTGAGCCGTCAACCCAAAGCTGGATCACCCTGGGGCTTCTCGTCGCTGCGGGGTTGGGCCGGATGATCGATCAGGGGACCGCGACATGACCGGCCTCGCGCTGTTCGCGGCAGGCTTTCTCCTCGGCGGCTTCATGGGCATCGCCGTCATGGCGCTTCTGGTGGAGGGCGAGGAATGATCGCCTTCATCTGGAAGCTGATCCTGGGCGGCCTCTGGCGGCCCCTGCTGGCCGTGCTGGGCGCGGCTGGCGTCTATGTGAAGGGCCGTGCCGACGCCAAGGCGAAGGATGATTTGCGCGACCTCAAGGGCTTCAAGAAAACCACGGAAAGGATGCAGGATGCTGATGCGGCTATGGGTGACGATCCCGCTGTTCTTCGCGACAGCTTGCGTCAACGCGACCCCAACAAGCCTTGACGCCGTTTGCAGCGGGACGCGGGCGGCGCGCGCCAGTCATGCGGCGGCCTTGGCTGAGACGCAGGACGAGCGGGTGTTGATGACCGGGGCGCGACTGGTCGGCCTGATCGACGCGGGGTGTGGGAAGTGATTGGTGGCGGGGGCAGGATTTGAACCTGCGGCCTTCAGGTTATGAGCCTGACGAGCTACCGAACTGCTCCACCCCGACACCGATCAAATGAAATCCGCAGCGTAGCTTTCGCCAGAGGCGACGGACGTATGCGCGCCTTATACCCCACCATCGGAGTCCCGTCAATGTCCACCGAAGCCTCGCAGGCGGTGGCCTTACTGGTCGCGGGTGCGGGTGAAAATGGTCCAGCCGTAGTATGACGCTTCACGCATCACCCTCTCCTCCTCGGATCAGCAGGCTTGCCATCCGGGCCGATCCAGCCCAGACGCTCGTTCCAGGTCCAGCCGTCGCCGGGGTCGGTGGGGGTTTGTGCGAGGGCGGCGCGGGCGCTTTCCAATGCTTGGCCAGCGTAATAGTCGCCCATGTCAACCGGGCTATGCCCGCAACTCATCGGGTCAGAGTGCCGGTCCATACTGTCACCGCAGCAGCAGACGCCTTCTGCCGTGTCGACGTGCTCCAGCGATGCGACACAGGCTTCCAGCGCCTTCGTCAGCGCCGCCTCCCGCTGTTGGGCGGCGGCGAGTTCGGCCT
>JAAYWB010000120.1 GCA_012516855.1 Candidatus Cloacimonadota bacterium | reverse complement strand
GAGTCGCAAGTGGACGAACCTCTTGCGGTAGCCATCGTGAGTCACACCGAATATGCTTTGCGCGTCCGCGTCGTGTCCAATGATAGTACGCTCCAGCGTTTGGTCGCGGGGCAGCAGCCATATCATCAGCTTGCCGTCCATGTCGTGATACATCGTGGGGAGGTCTATCGGCAGCTCCACGCGGCATTTCGCGCAGGTGAATACGTTGTATTCGCCTTCCAGAACCTTCTGTCTCATATCGCTATCGAGCTGGATATTCACTGTTTGCCAGATCTCTTGCTTCTGGGTGTTTCCGCACCTCGGACGAGAGAGCATGCGTTCTTCTACCATGCTCAAGATCCAATGACCCCCCCGTTAGCGGTTAGTTCAGTGAAGGTTGATAACCCTACACTCGAATGGTGCCGAGTCTAGTTACTACCAACGCCATCTAGCTCGATAAACCGGTGCCACATCCCAATGTGTATGCTAACCTAAAACTTGACCACCAGTGCAAACCGTAGGCGCCGAAAAGTTCATATGAATGAGGCCGTCAAGCCCCAGTGTGAATTTCGGCGGCGGCCGCGCCGATAACCCGGTTTACGTCGACGGTTGGCATGCTCATATCCGCGGGTTGGTTACCGCAACTAATACCACCGTCTGGAGCTGCCTCATACTGACCTCGCACATAGCGATTTGGAGCGATGTGCACAACTTTTCCGAGGGTTCTCCTTACCGGCATCCGGGTTTTCGGCCGCCTTCCACCGAAACCTTGCGGTCTTGGTTAGGTTCTTGTCACTGAATGATCAGTTCACGCTACGAGTCCCGCGCTGCCATTGCTTTCATGGCTAACCTGCTGGGCTATAGCCCATATGAATCCCAGAAGCTCTCGTGCGACGGCCATCAAGGCCACTGGACGGCTCTTGCCTCTTGAAAGGAGTCTCATGTACTTCCTGTGAAGCCGGTTCTGTGCCTTCCATGCTATGGCTTGGACATGTGGACTTAGGCCTTCCATTCGTTTCGCCATGCTGGCAGATACGCTGGGCTTGTACCTATACGACCACGCGCTTTCCGTAAGTATCCACCGCAAGCAGGGATTGCCCGTCTTCGTGATCGCGCCTCGCCATACCTTGTTGCCACTCGAGGATTCACGGGGCACCAAACCTGCGTAGCTCATCAACTGTTGTGGATGAGCAAATCGTGTGAAATCGCCGATCTCGGCCACAACCGTGGCGGCGGCAGTTTCCTTGAAGCCGCGCAAGGTGTTTTCGGCATAATGGAATTGCATAGATCGGCGGTGAAAATGTCACAACGTCGGCTGGCGAAGAAGGCATAGCCACCGCGCCGTATAGAATACCTCCTCAGATTAGGTTACGTCCAATCGGGAGGTAAGACGGAGTGATAGCTATGCCTGTACAACAGTATATCAAGCATGCGTATGAAAGCGAAGAGGCATCGATCAGCGCAATTGCTAAACGGACCGGCGTGTGTTGGCGGACGGCAGCAAAATACGCTCAGCGGGATGACTGGAACGAGCCTATGCCCAGCGCCCGAGCCAAGCGGAGGCCAGTTATGGATCCTGTAGCGGAGATCGTTGACACTTGGCTGCTTGAAGACCGATTACTGCCCAGGAAGGATCGCCGCAATGCTGCAGCCGTTTTCAAGAAGCTTCAAGAGGATCATGGCTTCAAGGGCGGGGAACGCACAGTCAGGGAGTACATTCAGAGACGGCGCGGAGAGCTGTTCAAGGGCGATAGCAGTGCATACGTTGAACTT
>JAAYWB010000119.1 GCA_012516855.1 Candidatus Cloacimonadota bacterium | reverse complement strand
ACGGGAAGCGAGAAGGACAGAGTGTTCCGGCTCTCTCCCAAGTTCTTTTGGCCTTTTCTGCCCGCGACTGAGACCGTATAGCCAGCCGGAGTGGTGATGCTCCCGCTGAGAGTTTCGTCTCCGGTGCTATGGATGGTGAATTGCTTTACGCTGGTCTGACCCACCTCCACCTCGCCGTAATTGAGGCTGAGGGGATCGACCGCGATCTCCGGTCCGGCGGGTTCCACATAGACAAAGCCCAGTTTCACATCCGGACGGTAAACCGAGACCAGGCCGCCGGTGAAGGTCTCACCCATGTCTGAATAGGTGCTGCGTCCGTAGCGGTAGCCATTGCTCATGTTTGTGTAGCGCACAGTTCCGGTGGCGGATTCTGTGGCCACCCGGTCAAAGTCGGTGTCGATCACGATGTTGTCGATCCCGTTCCAGGCAAAGGGGGTGGAGAGGATCAACAGATCCCAGTTCCCGGGTACAGGCTGATAGGAGGCGCTGCTGTAAACTGTGGTCAGTCCATCCGCGCTAATCCAGTTTGCGACATCCGTGGCAGTGGTGTGCTTCATCCGCATCCGGAAATTAGGCAAGGCCAGATCAGGTGCCGTAGCAACGTAAAAGCCCAATTGGGTGATGTCCGTGGGGCCATACAGGCCAGCGGCGTTCAGTTCCGCGGCGGTATAGACCGACTGTCCATGCAGGCTCTTCTTATAGATGTTGATGGGGCAACCCTCAGTGGTGGCGGTGGTTCCAGTGCCGCTGCCTATCACGGCAAACGAGACTGCCTGGGGAGTGGCCTCCGCGGTGTTCGAGGCCGCGGATTCACCTGTGGGGTTGGAATATAGCGTGGTCACCCAATAGCTGTAGGTGGTGCCGTTCACCACACTGTGGTCAGAGTAGCTGGTGCCCGTCACCGTGGTGAGGGAACTGCCGTCACGGTAGATCCTGTAACCGCTGATATTCCTCTCATCTAAAAACTCTTCTTCGGCGCCGCGTCCCCCGGCAGCGGTCCAGCTCAGGTTGACAACAGTGTCGCCGCCCACAGCGGTGAGGTTGGTGGGGGGAAAGGTGTTAGGGGTGGCGTTCACGGTGTTGGAAGGATCTGAATCGCCGTCGTTGTAGCTGGCCACAACATAATAGCTGTAGGTCACGCCATCGGTCACGTTCAGGTCTGTGTATGTGAGGTTTCCTGTGGTAGCCAGATAGGAGCTGTTTCTGTAAACTTTGTAGCTGTTAGGCGTCATCGCTTCCGGGGCGTCCCAAGTGAGTGTGACGGAAGCGTGGGTTGAGGTTGCGGCCAGATTCTGAGGGGGATTGAGGGGTGGCTGCACTGCCAACAGGGCGTTGTACAGGTTCAGGCGTCCGGAGCCGAGTTTGTTGGTGTAGCTTGGATTCACGCCGTAATGGTTGTCGGCGGTGCTTTGCAGGATCGTTTTCAGCTCCGTGTTGGTGAGCGTGAGCCCGTTGCGGTGGGCGTAGGATATAATGAGTGCCGCCGCTCCGGACACATGCGGGCAGGCCATCGAGGTGCCCTGGTACCAGGCGTAGTTGTTGCCTGTTATAGTGCTGAGAATTCCTCTTGTGGAATAATATGTCGTTTCTCCACCCGGGGCGGAGATGTCCACCCAAGTTCCCCAGTTGGAGTAATAGGCTTTTTTGTCCTGGTTGTTGGTGGCGGCCACAGCAAAAGCGCCGCTGTAACAGCCAGGATAGAAATTTCCCTCGGCTTCATCGTTGCCCGCGGCGAAGATGGTGACGCCACCGTTCAGAACAGTACCGCCGCCGTTGGCGTTGAAATAGTTGATGGCGTTAAGATCTGATTGGTTGTACACGTCGGGGTACTGATAACCCCAACTGTTCTGGGAGATGGCCGCGCCGTTGTCTGCTGCCCAGACGGGGGCGTTGGCAAAACCGCCCTGGTTCTGTCCGTCGAAGACCTGGCAGGACATCAGGCTCACACCTTTGGTATTGCCGTTCCCGCCGGCGATGCCGCAAACGCCCGTGGAGTTGTTGTTTTCCGCGGCAACGGTGCCGGCCACGTGGGTGCCGTGGTCTTCGGGGTTGATAGTGGAGCTGCCGCTCACAAAGTTGTATCCCACTCCGCTCCAGATGTTGTTATTCAAGTCCGGATGATTGGTCTGGATGCCGCCGTCGATCACTGCCACGATCACGTCCTGATGTCCCTTTTCCAGGTCCCAGGCTTCGGGCAGGTCGATATCGCAATCGACTGTTCCGCCTTGCTGGCCGGTGTTGTTGTAATGCCATTGGGAACTGTAATAGGGGTCGTTGGGGGTCCAGCGGTTTAGTGTTTCCGGTGGTTCCTGGTTCTGGCCTACAACAGCCTCGTACAGCACTTTTTTATACTCGGGCTCAGCCCACGCCACGCTGCCTTCGAGGCCACGGTAGGCCATCACGACGTCGCGGATGTCAGCCTTGCTGGCGAAACTTATTTCATACCAGAGGTGCAGGCCCCAGTCCCGGTGGCGTTGGATGAATTCGCTCCTGTGGGCCGGGCTGTAAAAAATCTGGCTGATTTTGCTTACTTCGAACCGGCGGTTAAGTTCATCCAGTTCGGCAATGCCAAAGGAGGCCAGTGTCCCGTTTTCATGCTCCAGCCTTTGCAACTGGCCGGAAAGCTCCGGTTTCAGCCTGATCCAGACATGGCCAGGAACCATGGCATCGTCCGGCACCTTGTAAATGTCTATAAAGGGCAGGTCCGCGAAATCCGGACCCAGGGCCGTGAGGCCGACGCTCAGAAGCGCCAGGCAGATGGCCAAAAGCGATGCTAATCTATGCATATTATTACTCTCTTCGCCCTTGCGGGGCTTATGTATTACTATCTGAGTCAATTCACCGCTGCCGAGTCCCACTTTTGTCTGTGGGATTCGCCTGAGCGGCAAAATATAACATTCTTCATCCAGTTAAACCATGAATAGGGATTTGTCAACCTTTTTCTGCCGGATAAGTTTTCCAAGTAAAGTAGTGGGCTCCACACACTTTAACCCGGTTCGCGTTTATCTGGCTGGACTCAACATCGGGCTCTCTTTCAAATCGGGAGGGTAACGCATGGGGACTGAATACGATAGCGGGTGTTTGAAGTGACCCGGAAGAAGCAATGCCGACTGGCCGTTAAGGCCCTGCTCCGGGGCCCTGACACGCCTCCCGCATAATCCCCGTATTCGATGCGAGTATTGTGCGGGAGGCATAGGAGAGGGATGGACACGGGCGCTAAGGGTGCGGACTGACAGGATATTGCGGTGAGTAAGCAGTTATGGCTCCGGTATAAAAAGAAAGGCCCCGCCAATCCTGAGAGGACAGCGGGGCCGATATCTAAGCGGTTTGTTTATTATTTGGCGGGAAGGTCCTCAAAGGCCGCCACAACCTTGTAGAAGGCCATGGGCAGAACTTCCGTGTCTTCCCAACTGGTTTGTGGGGCCAGGACCGTGGCGAAGGGCTGAGTGCCGTAATCACCATAGGGATCTGTGGCGCGGTAGATGTGATAGCAGTTGGCGTTGGTCACAGGCTCCCAAGAGACGGTCACGCCGCCGGAGCTTTTTTGCACCGTCACCTGAGGCGCAGCCAAATTGAGGTAGCCGCTACCAGTCAGGGCGATGTTCACTGTAGGCTCATCCTCGTCATTGCTGCTGATGACAACGTTGCCAGGATAGGTTTGCGCGGCGGTGGGGGCAAAGGTCAGATTGTAGGTGACGGTTTCGCCAGCTGGTACGCTGAGGGTGAGGGTGTTGCGAACTTCAGCCTGGGCATACCTGGCTCCGGGAGCTTGCTTGACTGCAAGGGAGGCGGAACTTTGGGCATCAGCCACAAATCCTTTGGCTCCTGCCTGGGATACGCTGTAGCCGGAGGGAGTGCTGATGGTTCCCATCAAATGGGCGTTGCCGGTGTTTTGCACAGTGAATTGCAGCACACTGGTTGTGCCGACTTCAACCCCGCCGAAATCCAGGGCCAGAGGCGAAACCACAATTTCGGGGGCCAGGCTTACGTCCCAGACATCCATGGTGGCGCTCACGTCCAGGGTGGGATTGACGGGATCGTTGGAATGGATGGTGAGCATCGCTTCATAGGTGCCCACTGCCATGCCGACGGCTGAGAAGTAGGCGGTGATGGTCTGGCTCTGTCCCGCGGCGATACTGCCACTGAGAGGCTGTACGCTCAGCCAGGAAATGGGAGGGGAATCCTGGGTCAGAACATTGGAACCGGAGAGGGTGTGAGGCTCGGAACCGTAGATATCACCGTTCAGGGTCCAGGGCAGGGTTAGGTTGCCGCCGAAGCTTGCGCCGATGGTCACGTTGACCGTGGCGGAAGCGGATTCGCCTCCTTTGATCACACCGTAGCCGTAGGAGGTTTCACCGTGCCAGGTGATGGTCACACCGTTGCCGCTGGTCACATCCGGGGTCATGTCGCCGCCGCTGCCGCCCACGAAGTTGGTGGCGCTGTTCACGGTGACCCCGGCGGGGAAGCTGATGATCACGTCTCTGAGCCACTCTACGTCCGTGCTGGCGTTGGTGGCGGTGAAGGTCCAGTCCACCGTGGTGCCGGGCAGGTAGCTGCTGGTGTCCAGGGTGAGGGTGCTGCCCGCGATGCTCTTCTCCTGAGCGGAAGCCGCTTGCAGCAGGTT
>JAAYWB010000118.1 GCA_012516855.1 Candidatus Cloacimonadota bacterium | reverse complement strand
GCAACTCCCTTCCCGGCCGGGGTCCCATCAAGTGAGCCGCCACCAAAGCGCCTTGGCACTCAGCCGTATCCACCATCGGGGGTGCGCCGAACCTAAGGCAATGCTGAACAAGTCCACGGCCGACGCGGGTCGAGCGTTAATTGGCGATGAAACAGCAGACCCTGTCGATGGCCGCCGATCAAGGCGCGGGATACGAGCACTACCGCAGGCCCACACGGCGAGAGGAGTTCCTCAAGACCATGAATGCCATCGTGCCGTGGGCGGCACTGTGTGAAGTCATCGAGCCCTATTACCCCAAGGCCGGCAACGGGCGCCCGCCCATCGGCCTGGAGCGCATGTTGCGCATCCACTTCATCCAGCACTGGTTCAATCTGGCTGACCTGGCTTGTGAAGAAGCGCTCTATGACAGTGCTAGCCTGCGCCGCTTCGTGGGAATCGATCTGGGCCGTGAGCCCGTGCCCGACGCCACCACCTTGCTCAAGTTTCGCCGCCTGCTCAATGAGCACAAACTGGGCGAAGCCCTGTTTACCAAAGTCGGCCAGGAGTTGCAGGCGCGAGGCTTCAAGGTCAACACCGGCACCATCGTGGACGCCACCATCATCGGCGCCCCAAGCTCGACCAAGAACGCCGACAAGACGCGGGACCCCGAGATGCACCAGACCCGCAAGGGTCAGCAATGGTATTTCGGCATGAAGTTGCATATCGGTGTGGACAGTCAATTGGGCATGGCGCACAGCGCCGTGGTCACTGCCGCCAACTTGCACGACAAGCACCCCTTGCCCGATCTGCTGCACGGTAACGAGCAGCGCGTCTACGGCGACAGCGCCTACGCCAGCCAGAAGGCGCTGATCGAGGGCAAGGCGCCCAAGGCCCGGGACTTCACGAACCAGCGCACCCGCCGAGGCGGCATCGTTGATGAAGCCGTGAGGGTCAGGAACCGCAACAAGTCGCGCATCCGCTCGCGGGTGGAGCACGTATTCGGCGTGGTCAAGCGGTTGTGGGGCTTTGGCAAAGTGCGCTACCGCGGGCTGCAGAAGAACGCCACGCGCGCATTCACCGCTCTGGCACTGGCCAACATTTACCTTGGCCGACAACGCTTGATGGCACAGGTGCGCCCATAAGGGCGGCAAACGGGCCGAAAGGCTGGGAATCAGACCCAATAGCTCATCGGAAGTGCCGGTCTGGGACACCTTTTGAATCGAATCAGCTCGTCATGAATCTGAACAGCGCTTTTTGACGGGCTTGTTCAGCGTTGCCTTAGGGAAAACTGACACCGTTGCTGTGTCGCGAGTGGGCCTGAATCAGATCGACACCACTTGCAGAAATAAGGGGCCGGGCGGCGCACGTGCCGGACATAGCCGATTAAAAAATATCGAAGCCAAGCAGCCCGAATGCACTGCCAACTCCCCAACACGTCGCGCAGACTTGAAAACGGCTACTCAATCCACTGTTCGAGATCAAACCTGAATTGGACAAGGCTCAGGCGCCGGATGGTTTATGTGCGCCAACACCAGGCACTCGCGCAGCAGTTGCGTCACCCGCGACGGCGCGGGCGAGCGACGGGTGATGCCGGAGAAGCGGCAGGCGTAGCGAAACAGCTCCGGCT
>JAAYWB010000117.1 GCA_012516855.1 Candidatus Cloacimonadota bacterium | reverse complement strand
GATGCAAAGATAGTTACAAACGCCAAATGCAAAGAGTTAATTGAATCTTTTCTACTAATCCCTGAAGAAAGATTCATTGTTATATCTGACAATCAAGAGATATCATTAGGAAACAAAACAGTCCAGTTTATAATTGCGCCTTGGGTCCATTGGCCAGACACAATGTTTTCCTATTTAAAAGAAGATAAAATTCTTTTTTCCTGTGATTTCTTAGGGTCTCACTTTGCTACAAGTAGCTTATATGTTCCAGATGAAAGAGAGATCTATCTCTCCGCAAAAAGATATTACGCTGAGATAATGATGCCTTTTAGGTCAATGATTAGAAAATATCTTGAAAGAATAGGTAAATTAGATATTGATATAATTGCTCCAAGCCACGGACCCCTATATGATAAGCCTTCATTTATTATTGAAGCCTACAAGGATTGGTCAAGTGATACGGTAAAAAATCAAGTTGTAATTCCGTATGTCTCAATGCACGGGAGCACAAAAATTATGGTCGATTATCTTTCAGAAACTTTGAGCAATATGGGTGTAGAAGTGAAATTATTCAATCTCGAAATTGCTGATGCTGGGGATCTACTGATGTCCCTTGTCGATGCTGCCACTATAGTTGTTGGTGCCCCTACTATGTTAGTTGGTCCACATCCGTTAGCTTACTATGCAACATATCTTGTTAATGCAGTAAGACCTAAAACAAAATTTGTTTCAATAGTTGGGTCTTTTGGATGGGGAGGAAATGCTGTTGAGATTCTAAAAGGCATGATTACAAATATTAAAGTCGAATTGATTGAACCTGTATATATTAAAGGTTACCCAAAAGAAATTGATTTCATATCCCTTGACAACTTGGCAAACGAAATAGTTAAGAAACATAGAGAAATAGGGGTCTAAAGAAATGTTTTTCTTCGCTCAATATAAAGAGTGGTACTATGAATGTGAAAACGAAAAATAATTTAATGGAAGCATTCGCAGGTGAGTCTCAAGCAAATAGAAAATATCTTGCATTTGCAAATAAAGCTGATCAAGAAGGTTATCCTGGAATTGCAAAGTTATTTAGAGCTGCAGCTGCGGCAGAAACTGTACACGCGCATGCACATCTTAGAATACTAGAAGGTATTAAGACAACAGAAGAGAATTTAAAAGAAGCAATTTCTGGAGAGACTCATGAATTTGTAAGCATGTATCCTAAGATGATCGAAGAAGCAAAAATGGAAGGAGAAACTGCTGCTGAAAGATATTTTGTTTTTACAAACAAGGTGGAAAAAATTCATGCCAATCTCTATAAAAAGGCCCTTGATAATCTAGATAATTTTCCAGTAAAGGATTACTATGTTTGCAGTGTTTGTGGATACACAGTTGCAGATGAAGCGCCAGATAGATGTCCAGTTTGCGGTGCATTGAAAAAAGCATTTAACAAAATAGATTAATATTTTTTTTATTATTGACTTAAATTAAGGTATTAATGAAATGGATCTATGGCCATCTGTTCTTCAAATGGTTCCAGTTTTATTCGTATATCCTCTTTTTCAGTTCTAATGGCAATTGTGGAGTTTAGACCTTTTATTCCTGTTATATTCCCTATTTTTTCAACTTTTAAGTCCCTTAGTTCTTCATTGT
>JAAYWB010000116.1 GCA_012516855.1 Candidatus Cloacimonadota bacterium | reverse complement strand
ACAGACGGAAGAACTGATCAAAGAATTTCGTAAGGGCATGCCGATAAGGGATATGTAGAGAACACCTCGCCTGCATGGTTCCACCCCTGGCGCGCACCTTGCTTCGGCCTAATCCAGCAGTTCTTAAAGGTATCTCTTGAACAGGTGAGTATTTAATCGGTGCTGGCATTTATGAGATACTATAGAAAGTGATGCCGGAAAAAGACCACCTGCGCAGGACCATCGTTCACCCTTATACTACGCAGGAACTGCAAACCAGGTGTATCAAAAAGGAGGAAGCAATGTCAACAACTTTACGCTGGTACGGACACGCAGCCATCGGCATTGATACCAGTGGCTACCAGCTGCTGGTAGACCCCTTTTTCACGGGGAACACGGCAACCACACAAAAACCGGAAGAAGTAGCCGCCGACTACCTTCTGATCACACACGGTCACGGGGACCATGTGGGTGACGCTCCGCAAATCGCCAGGCGTACCGGCGCAACGATCATCTCCAACGCTGAAATCTGCACCTGGTTCGCCAAACAGGGGCTGAAAACTCACGCCCAACACCTGGGCGGAGGATTCCATTACCCATTTGGTTACCTGAAAATGACTTACGCCCTGCACGGTTCTGCTCTGCCAGATGGCTCTTACGGAGGCAATCCCGGCGGTTTTTTATTAACCACGCTGGAGGGTAAAAAAATCTACCTCGCCGGTGATACCGGCCTTTTTGGCGACATGAAACTGATTGGGGATGAAGGTGTCGATCTGGCGGTGCTGCCGATTGGCGATAATTACACCATGGGACCGGATGACGCGCTGCTGGCCGTGCGGCTGTTGCGCGCAAAAATGGTGGTGCCGATTCACTACGACACCTTTGAGGTCATCCGCCAGGACGCGGCCGCCTGGGCAGAAAGAGTTCGGGTGAACACGCCAACACAGGTGATTTTACTGAAGCCGGGCGATCAGGTTTCTGTGGAATAGAGATTTCACGCCAGAAGAGGGAATGCCAGAATCCGTCTGTGAAAGACGGATTCTGGCATTATTCGTGCAACAAGAAAAGAAATACGTTTTGGGCTTTGTGGAGGTTTGATGATGGAAACAATACTTGAACTTTTAACCACCGCCGGGAGGTTTCTGGTTGGCATGTGGCCGGTGATGTTCGTGGTGCTGCTTTTTGGGATTTTCAAGCGCCGAGACGGTTTTGGCACCATGATCAGGCTTTCCATTAAATCACTGGTGATCGCCTGGGTTTTCTTTGCGATATTAAGGGTGGTGTTCAATTATTTCCATATGGATACCCTCCAGTTAATTGAGGAACCAGAGAACACCAGGTATTTCCTGATTGTGGGGCTCTTTTTGCTGCCATTGGCGCTTGCCATAGTGTTTGAGGAAGCCCGTAAACGCCGGACGATCAAATCGATCGAAGACATGCAACTCCTCTCGCCTTCAGAATTTGAAAAACTGGTAGCCAAGACCTACCGCGAGCAAGGACATTCGGTCGAGATTGTGGGAGCGACTGGCGACCACGGCATCGACCTGGTGGTGCACACCAACAAGGGAGAAACCTGGTTGGTGCAGTGCAAGAAGTATCGCGGAAAAGTGGGCGAGCCGGTTGTGCGGGACTTT
>JAAYWB010000115.1 GCA_012516855.1 Candidatus Cloacimonadota bacterium | reverse complement strand
GCAGACTTCAATGGTAAGCGCAAGACCAAGGCACCCAGAAAGGGTTTGTCCATCAGCAAACGCATGCGTGCTGCCGCGAGCTTGGTTTCGACAGCGCTGGTGGCTTGCGTCATTGATACTCAGACTGCATGCAGTTCACTCATAGAACATGAGTTCAGAAACCGTGTTTGCCCAATTTGCAAACTGCGGCACGGTGAACAAATCTTTGCCGATACCGCGGTGAATATCAGACACCAGCATCACGCCCATTTCACGTTGGGGAAAGCTTTGTGCGTAATTCAAAATATGCCCCCATACCACTTTTGCATCAGGTTTGTTCTTGAACGTGCGGGCACGGCTGGCCAATGCGGCTGCGACGGCGTATTGCAAATCAATTTCGATGGGTACATCTACACACTGCCCCGTACAAATCGCATCCAAATCTGGCAGACGGTCCAAGCTGTCGATGAAAGCAGCGCATTCAATGCCCGCTACTTGCCCCACGCACGCAATCAAAGACCCGCGCAGCAAATCAGTTTGCTCGCCAAATTTTTGCACAGCACGGTGCGCAAATTCCCACGACCTAGGGCTGGGAAATGCCATTTCACCCGCAGCATTTTTAAGGGGGTCAAAATTAAAAAGCAATTCTGGCTTGAAACGCAAAAACGCCACGATGCGTGAATCAATCTCGTTGCGATAAGCCCAGTCTGCCCAATCATCCAAGCTCACATCCAGCTCGTAATGCGAGAACCGATTAGCCAGCGGCGCGGGCATGGCATAGGTCACACCACGGTCACCCAAACGATTGCCTGCAGCAAAAATTGCCCAACCATCGGGCACTTGGTAATCACCCAAGCGTCGGTCCAAAATCAATTGGTAGGCGGCTGCTGAAACCGAAGGCGCTGCCGAAGTAATTTCGTCCAAAAACAGCACCCCCGATGGCGCGTGGCGTTTGGCATCAGGCAGCATGGATGGAATTGCCCAATCCACATGGTCGCCTATGCGAAACGGAATGCCACGCAAATCGGATGGTTCCATTTGCGACAAACGAATGTCCACCACTGGCACATGGTGGCGCGCTGCCACTTGCGCCACGATTTGCGACTTGCCTACACCTGGCGGCCCCCATAGCATCACAGGCGTGTGTTGCAGTGCGGCTGCGCTCAAAAATTCACGGTCTAGGATTTGGGAAAGTTGTGCTGGACGCATCAATAAATCAATCGAAAAGTAAAAACTCCGATTATCCTAACAGATGATATCTGCTTGCTGTATAAGGAAAATTGTGTGCATCATCAGCGTATAGTTGGGGTTTTATGCAGACTGAACTCTTCTACCTTCTGATAGCCAGCGTTTTCATCATCGCCGTGCTGTACTCCGCCGTGGGACATGCGGGTGCTTCGGGCTATATCGCGGTGATGTCGCTGTTGTCACTCGCACCTAATGAAATCAAGCCCACCGCATTGACGCTCAATATCTTGGTTGGCAGCATTGCGGCGTGGCAGTTTTACAAAGCGGGGCATTTTTCTTGGTCTTTGTTTTGGCCCTT
>JAAYWB010000114.1 GCA_012516855.1 Candidatus Cloacimonadota bacterium | reverse complement strand
CACCGCAAACCTGCCAAAACCGTATTTAGCAAGAGCACGACCGCCATCAACATGATGCCTAGCCCCAAAGCCAAGGGCAAGTCGCCTTTGCTGGTTTCCAACGCAATGGATGTCGTCATCACGCGCGTAAAACCATCAATATTGCCACCGACCACCATCACCGTACCCACCTCTGCAATGGCACGTCCGAACGCGGCAATCAACACCATCAACACAGCTATACGCTCATCCCACACGTGCAACAGTGCTCTGAATAATCGGGGTGCACCCAAGGACTGTAGTTGCTCGCCACGCTGTTTATCTGCGTCCTCGATTAATTGACGAATCAACGCCATCACCACAGGCAATACCAAAATTGTCTGCGCCAACACCATGGCTTTGACACTGAAAAGCCAACCCAACTCGCCCAACGGCCCAGAACGAGACAGCAACAAATAAACCAATAAACCCACAACCACGGCAGGTAAAGATAAAAGTGTATTGAGTATCAGCAACACCAAACCACGGCCTGCGAAATGCGATACCGCCAACCACGCCCCGAACACCACACCCAGCACACTGGCTAGCAAACTCGCCCAAGCACTCACCCACAAAGACCGCGCCACAATCGACCAAAGTTGCACATCATTCGATGCGATCAAGGCGAATGCAGTTGACAATGATTGTGAGATTGAATTCACAGCAGGTTTTGCAACAACAACATAAAAGTTTTAAATGCTATATATTTAATAGCACACTAGGCAATAAATACGATATCTATATGCCATTCTAACCATATTACTCGACCCGAAGCACGTCCATAGGCTTGAAACCCAAGTCAGCAGCCTTGCCCTTGCGCGCACGCGCGGCGCGCGCATTATTCAGGCTGCGTATCTCTAGGTTTTCAGAACGCTCTTTGCCACCACGTCCTATACCTGTGATGTTGATGCTGCGCGTGTAAGCAGCTGCACCTGCCAAAGTGTCTTTTGCGTCCAAGTCAATCAACATCAGCCCACGGCCACCATTGGTCATGGTTTTTAAATCTTTGATTTCAAACGTCAAGATTCTCCCGCCTGTGGAAGCGCAAGCCACATGCGTTGCAGCAAGCCAAGTACGACCGCTTTGATTGGTTTGCTCATTGGATGCCGCGTTAGAAGCAGTTAAAGCAAAACCATTGCTATTCACATTGCTGGCGGATGCTTGCGATGGACGGCAAATTTGTTCTCCCTCATTGCAAGTGACAAACGCTTTACCGGCTTTGAGGCGCGATGTCATGCTCTCAACCGTGGCCAAAAAGCCGTAACCGGCTGAGCTGGACAACAGCAGCACCGCATTGCTGGAGCCTGCAAAATAATGAAGCAGTTGAGTACCCGATTCAAGCTCAATCAAAGTGGTCACTGGTTGACCATCGCCACGCGCACCAGGCAACATCGCAACAGGCACTGAGTACACACGTCCTTGACTGCCAAAGGCCAGCAATGTGTCGACCGTGCGGCATTCAAACGTGCCATACAAATCATCGCCTGCTTTGAATGCAAAACTCGCGGCGTCATGTCCATGACCAGTTCTGGCACGCACCCAGCCTTTGCTACTGACCACCACCGTCACGGGTTCGTCCACAATTTTGACTTCCAAAACCGCTTTCTTTTCGGTTTGTATCAAGGTACGACGCTCATCGGCAAACTGCTTGGCATCTTGCTCAATTTCCTTCACCATCAAGCGGCGCAAACTGTTGGGGTTGGCCAAAATTTCTTCCAACTTACCTTGCTCAGTTCGAAGCTCGCTGAGTTCTTGTTCAATTTTGATGGCTTCTAATCGCGCCAATTGGCGCAAGCGAATATCCAATATGTCGTCAGCTTGACGTTCAGACAAATTGAATCGTGCAATCAGTGCGGCTTTGGGTTCATCCGACTCTCGAATGATGGCAAT
>JAAYWB010000113.1 GCA_012516855.1 Candidatus Cloacimonadota bacterium | reverse complement strand
GAGGAGATGAAGTCGATGCGAACGTGTGAATTTTTCAAAAACCCATAACCTGCGCCTAGCAAGAACACGGCAGCAAATAAATACCATTGGATTTCGAGCAAGCTATTGGAGCTGGTGTTAAATACTTTTCGCACAATCGCATTGCCGGCACTGATGATGGTGGTGGCCAAAATCAGCCACATGGTGGCTTTGCCGACGACGGTATTTAAGCCGTCCACCCCTCTCGAGAATTTGAGAAATCCATTCATATTGATGCTCCCAGAGATAAAAAAACGAGGCATGACAAACGTAAAGCGAAGCCCACAACTTGGGCTTGCGATAGGATTTGTCTGATGGCTTGATGATAGCTGTTCGCCATCACGTGGTAAGCCCCGAGTATGCCCAAATAGCTAGGGTTAATACTAGGGCACTATTTTTTTCAGCCTCTAGTTAAAAAAATTCATGGGCATGACCTAGCGTAAATATAAGCAAAGAACGATGGCTAGATTTCTGCAATCAATTCAATTTCAACGCAGGCACCCATTGGAATTTGAGCAACACCAAATGCGCTGCGTGCATGTGCACCCACCGTTGCGCCGAAAACTTCACCTAGCAACTCTGAGCAACCATTGGTGACCAGGTGCTGTTCGGTGAAATCACCTGTTGAATTGACCAGACTCATCACTTTGACAATGCGCTTGACCTTGTTCAAATCGCCCACCGCTGCATGCAATGTGCCCAGAAGATCAATGGCAATTGCTCTTGCAGCAGCTTTGCCTTGTGCAGTATCGATGTTCTTACCCAACTGCCCGACCCATGGTTTGCCGTCTTTTTTTGCAATATGACCGCTTAAAAAGACCAAATTGCCTGTTTGCACAAAGGGCACGTAGGCCGCAGCGGGTACGGCGATGGGGGGCAGGTTGATTCCTAAGGTTTCGAGTTTTGCGTAAATTGACATATCAAACTTTCAAAAATGAAAATGCTATTTTCTCTGAAAACAGCATCAAAAGACGACATAAAAAAAGCCGCTGAGCTTTTGGCTGCAGCGGCTTGTTGCGAAGTATGCAAATTTATGCGGCGGGGGTTTCAAAAGGAAGCTGTATATCGCGCAAATCACGTTTGGTTTCAACCATGATGAGCGGGCTGGAATCAATTTCAACAGGCGCTGGACGCTCGCGCGGTACATGCGCAGGTGCTGCAGCTGCTTCGGCAGCAATCGCAGCTTGCGCCGCAGCTACTTTGGACGCATCTGATCCCACCCACTGCAAACCTGAGTTGTTCGCAACTTCAGTTAATTCTGTGGCAGGCAATGTGTAAGCAGTCACAGCTGGCATGCTTACCACTGACTTTGCGCTGGCAGGAGTTTTCGCTGGAATTGAAGCAACATCAGTCTTCTCAGTTGCTTGCACCTTCACTTGTGGCTCAGACACAGCGTCAATTGCTGGCGTTTCGCTTGGTGTGCCAGCAGATGAAGCTATTGATGATGCAGTGCTGCCATTAGCTACCGCAAAATAGCTTTGGCCACGATCTGCTGTTGGCATGGTCTGTGGCGCAGGTGAATCAGTGGTGTCATTGCTGAACTGATTCTGCGCATCACCATTTTGACGCTCTGAACGTTCACCAGTACGCTCGCGACGTTCACGGCCATAACGGTCACGTGAACGGCGTTCACCTTTTTCACCGCGCACATTGTCTTGAGTCGTGCTTTGCTGAGCATCCTGCCCAGTCAAGCCTTCTGTACCCACAATTTCGTTGGCAATCACTCCAGTTGCTGCAACCGCAGCTGCTACTGTTGCGCCATTGACAGCTTCATCGTTTGATCGGTTAGTCCGATCTGTGCGTTCACCACGCTCACGCTTCTCACCCCGTGGAGGACGGCCGCCTTGGCGTGGATTCTTTTTATTCGAATCAATTTCAGCATTAGCCGGCGTATTTGATTGATCTTGTGCTATATTTTTAGTAGCATTTTCGGAATTTGGCACAGCCTCTTTATCCGCACGGTTATCGGGTCGTTGATTTCGTCCATTGCCGCGTGGACCTCGGGTATCGTTGCG
>JAAYWB010000112.1 GCA_012516855.1 Candidatus Cloacimonadota bacterium | reverse complement strand
TGCCATCAGAATAAACGTGAAACTCAACAAGGATTTTTCCTCGGGAATACATGAGGTAATAATTAAGTGACAGGGGGTAAACCTAGTATATCCTGTATTCCGCACTTATCCGGGACACCCACGTAAATCATTATAAATCAATGTGAACATTGCTTTTGGGTGTCCCAACGCTGAAAACAGGAAAGAGACTTATCGAACGGATGCCACGTCGAAGCTTGTTTGGAGAAACCGCATAAGAGGCTGAGTAAATGATTGGAGAAGGTAGTTGCATGGTTTTGTGATTCTGAATCAGGAGTAAAAGGCTGCTTTTTACTGGTCTTTTATGTTTTAAATAAAACGATAATAATAAATTTTAAACTCTCATGAGAAACCTGTTGTTGATTTTTACTGCTGCCATGTTCCTCTCCTCCTGTTCCGGAGGAGGGGTTCAGAACACACTGATTACCAACCCTTCGGCCGAAGAGGGAGTCGGTTCGACTGTGACCGGATGGATTGCCGAGTCCGGCAGAGGGGGCATGATTGCCTTCTATGACTACGAAGCCCATCATGGGAATCGGAGCCTGATGCTGCAGAGCAACCGGCCTTCCGGAGGCAGGTGGATGACGAAAGTTGAACTCAAGCCATGGTCTGAGTACAAATTCACCGGCTGGGTTAAGACTGAGGGGGTAGAGTCACGCGGTGGCAAAGGCGCCGGCTTCCGATTCGAAGCCTTTGATGCTGAATATACAGGCCTGACAGGAACCAATGACTGGCAAAAGATTGAATTCGTATTCAAAACCGGTAATGATGACTCGTCAATTCTCTCCTGTCTGCTCGGTCTGGACGGCCCGGCCTCGGGAAGAGCATGGTTTGATGATATGTCCCTCGAACTGCTCAGATCGGAGAACTTCAACACGGCGGTCACCATTGATGTCGCCGACAAAAAGGAATCAATGTCAGAGTATATTTACGGACAGTTCATTGAGCACCTTGGCCGTTGCATCTATGGAGGGATATGGGCTGAGATGCTTGAAGACCGTAAGTTCTGGTATTTGCCCGGTGACAGGGAATCACCATGGCAGGTTAAGGGCAAGAGGGAGCTCTTTTCGGTTGACAGGGCAAATCCTTTTACCGGTGATAAAACCCCGGTGCTGGGTGTTGATGGCAGTGGCGCTGCCGGCATTCAACAGTCAGGCCTCGGCCTCAAGCCGGATCTTGAATATGAGGGTCGGATTATTCTGAAGGCTACACCGGGTATTACTGCCGTGAAGGTCACCTTGAGCCGGGGTGAGGAGTCACAGAGTGTCACGATTGACAAGCTGGGCACTATTTTTTCTGCCTATCCGCTGAAATATCAATCCGGCGCAATGACTCACAATGCTTCCTTGACTATCGAGCCGGAGGGCAACGGAAAGGTGTGGGTAGGCACTGCCAGCCTGATGCCATCAGACAATATAGAGGGATTCCGTTCAGACGTCATAGCGCTGCTGAAGGAGCTCAACGCACCGGTATATCGCTGGCCCGGGGGCAATTTTGTCAGCGGCTATAACTGGAAGGACGGCATAGGTGACCGAGACAGGAGACCACCGCGCAAGAACCCGGCATGGCAGGGTGTGGAGCACAATGACGTGGGCCTTCATGAATTCATTTCCTTCTGCGAAATACTGGGTACTGAACCTTACATTGCAGTTAACGCCGGACTGGGTGATTCAAAACAGGCACGCGAGGAGGTTGAGTACTGCAACGGCTCCGCCGAAACGCCTATGGGCAGACTCAGGGCTGCCAACGGCCATCCTGAACCATGGAATGTGAAATGGTGGTCAATAGGTAATGAGATGTATGGTAACTGGCAACTGGGGCACATGTCAACTGAGGATTTTGTCAGAAAGCACAATGCATTCGCCGATGCAATGAGAAGCGTTGACCCTGACATCAAGCTCATTGCCGTGGGCGAGCTGGGCGACTGGGACCGGATGGTGCTTACAAACTGCTCGGAAAGCATGGACCTGATCAGCGAGCACTTTTATCGTCAGGACTGGCATGGAGGAGGGCTCATGACCCACGTGAAGCAGATCCCCGATGCAATCAGGGAGAAGGCTGAAGCCCACCGTCAGTACAGGAAGGAGATACCCCAGCTTGAAGGTAAGGATATCCGTATATGCATGGATGAGTGGAACTACTGGTACGGCCCCCATATCTACGGAGAGCTGGGAACACGCTACTTCATGCGTGATGCCATGGGTATTGCTGCCGGTCTGAACGAGTATTCAAGGCAGAGTGACATGGTTTTCATGGCAAACTATGCTCAGACAGTCAACGTAATAGGATGTATAAAAACCAACACAACAAGTTCAATCCTTGATGCCACCGGACAGGTGCTCAAGCTTTACAGGCAGCAGTTCGGTACAATACCTGTTGCGGTCAGCGGCGAAACGAGGCCTGTTGATATTGCAGCCACGCTTGACAGCGAAGGCCAGACAGTGACAATCTCTGTTGTCAATGCCACCCGGGACAAAGTGAAAATCCCTGTCACCCTGCTAAACGGCACTGTTACCGGTGAGGGTGAGCTCTGGCAAGTCACGGCACCTGATATCATGGCCACCAACGAACCCGGAAGGCCTGAAAATGTGAAGATAACAGGTCCGGCCTCCGTACCGTCAGTAGGTGAACTGACCGTCGGGCCGGCAAGTATTAATCTGTTCGTCTTCAAACTAAAGAACTGACAGTCAGGTGACGCGGTGAAAACTGAATCTTATGGTATGTAAAAAAGAACGGAACGCTATCTGAAAAAGGAAAACAATCTCAGATTGCCCAACACACCGGGGCACAGATAAGAGTTAGCAATGATATATTGGTGAATACAAATAATTAATAATCTTAAAAAGAGAACAGGT
>JAAYWB010000111.1 GCA_012516855.1 Candidatus Cloacimonadota bacterium | reverse complement strand
GTTGGTCGTCCGGATCGTTCTCCGGTGTTCCAAAGGGAAATCAAAAACCGAAAACCCTTCTGCCAGGTTCTCTTCCAGCCATGCCGATAACCGTGGTGCAGAAACAGCATACTTCTGGATGGCTGTTTGGAGTAACTCTTCAGCAGTCTTGCGGTCTGAAGCATTGAACATTGAACGAATGTCTGCGGCCACCTCCAATCTCATTGCCTGTTTGGGCAGATATGCGCCCGCGTTTTGCTGCAGGTGGAATTGACACCTTTGCCACGGCACACTGCCCAACACGGCTCTCCTGGCTGCTCCAAGCCCTTCGTGGTCGTCACTAATTACAAGCTTCACTCCGTTCAAACCGCGGTCTTTCAGGCTCTTCAAGAAGGTTTTCCAGTGGGTTTCGTGTTCACTGAGGGATACAGAAACACCCAGAATCTGCCTTTCCCCCTCTGGAGTGATCCCAGATGCCACCAGAACAGCCGCATCTCGCACTTGCCCTGCTTCACGAACCTTCTCATAACGAGCATCCACGTAGAGATAGCTGATCTCTCCCAAAGGTCTTTCACGCCATTCTTGTAGCACTCCGTCCAGCTGTGCAGTTGCCCGGCTAACCTGTTCAGAAGAAATCTCAACCCCGCATAGCTGTTCAGTGATGGCTTTCACCTTACGGGTAGACACTCCCTGAACGTACATCTCAGCCAGGGTGATCGTGAGCGCTCTTTCACTCCTCAGTCCTTTCTCAAGGGCTGAAGGATAAAAACCACCTTCTCTGACTTGAGGTACTGCAAAGGTGATCTCACCCATGCGGGTCTTCACGGTCTTGGGCTTGAAGCCATTTGCATGTCCCTTGCGATCCTCAGTGCGCTCATAATGTTCAGCCTGCAGGTATTTTGACCTTTCTACCTGCATGGCGTTGTTGATCAGCACTCGCATCAGCTCCGGGATTGCTTCAAGCCCTTTTTCTGCTATTTCGTCTGCAAAGGTATAATCATTTTGGTGAGTCATTTTGTTCTCCTTGTATGGTTTAGTCACCTTAAGGATACTTCTGACTCACCGCTTTTGTTAAGGTTCAACAATTTACAGGAAATATGTTACACCAACTACTTTCCTTATAAGATTCAGATTATTCGCGGCAAGAATTTATATTTATAGTGATTAATTTAATCCACAGCCTCGGTTATTCACCACAATTTTCCAAGAGAGACTGGGAAATGACTCATCAAAATGAGTGCAACCTGTCTGCAGGGACGATTGAAGAGATATTGCGCAACAGATTAGAGGCTGTTCGGGAGATGGTGCGGGTGCTGTTCAACAGTGTCACACAGGCGGAAAGACCAAGTACCTGCAAGCCGGAGAATACGAACGCAGCGCATACCCGAAAGGTCATACCAACGGGTATAAACCGATATTTTGGTGGTTGTTCAACTCAATTACCCCCACATTTAGTGATCCACCGGGGACTTGAACCCCGAACCCACTGATTAAGAGTCAGTTGCTCTGCCAATTGAGCTAGTGGACCGTTCTTCGGGGGTTATTATATCCTAAAAAGAAACACTGTCAAACAACACCAGCCACGCTCAACCTGTGCGGGGTTTTGCTTTTTTCCGCCAGCGCAACACAGCCTTTTTCACTGGCCTTAACCTTAAGGTGAACAGCGCCGCCAGGTAGGCAGCCGTTAGCAGCGGTAAGGTTTTCACCTCTGCAGCGGGAATGAATTTCCCGTTGGCTATCCATGAGTAATGCACCAGCACCAGCACCCCTGCCGGGTACACCATCGTGTGAATTTTCTTCCATGAACCACGGAGGGCTCTCTTCATCTTGTTGAGCGAGGTCACAGCCAATACGCTGAGGATTAGAAAAGCGACCGCTCCTGGCCAAAAGTATGGATGATTGGAAAAACCTTTGACCAAAGCATAAAAATCCATTCGGTAATTCAGGAAAATCAGGATTAATACGTGAACCATCGCGAAATAGAAGGCGTTCAAGCCAAAAGCCTGTCGCAGCGGCCCAATATGGATGTTCCCGGTAAGCGTGCGCAGGGGAGTGATACTCAGCGAAGCCAGCAGGAAAAGGAAGGCAATTCTGCCGGTGATCAGCTGAGCGTTTCGCGCCGGGTATTCTCCCAACCAACCTGCCAGGTAACCCGCCAGCAGGATCAGGAAAACGACCGCGGCGAAAAGATTGACGACAAGCCTCCCCCTGTTCTTGATTCTTTTCCGCCTGGGCTGAACACCTCCTTCCGTGGAGGTATGGTCGTGGCTGATGGAAGTTTCAGGTTCAATGCGCATCTCGAGGTTTTATTAACTTTCTTGAAAAACAGGATGAAACCAACCAGTGAACATTATAAGCGATGTGCACGAACGCCGGTCATCAATGCATCAGTTGTACTGCCGTATGGAGGGTTGGCGCAGTTGGATGGCGATGGACACAGCCAGTAATACGCTGGCGAACACAAAAACGGCGAGGGCTTCGCTGGTCAGCCCTGCCAGCCAACCAGCGACCAATGAACCGATGGGGAAGCCACCCTGAAACAGCAGAATGTACACACTCATCACCCTGCCGCGCAGCTCGTCGGGGACGTGGGTTTGGATGAGCGCGTTCGTGAGGTTGACCACGGTCATCAGGCTCCAACCCATCAATACCAGCATCAGCAAGGAGACCGGCAGCAGACGAAAGAGGGCGAACAGCAATAGCGAAACAGGCATCACCAGGCTGCCGATGCTCCATAACCTGCCACGGATGATGCGCGCGCCCAGATAGGCGATCATCAGCGCTGCGCTCAGCGAACCCAAACCGCGCGCTGAAAGCAGCAGACCATTGGTGCGCACATCTCCGCCCAGCACCCCTGTCGCCCAGGCGGGCATGAGTGCCAGCAATCCAAAGCCAAAGACCGCGCTAGCGGTGAGCATAACCAGCAGAACGCGGATGTTCGCGTCTTTAAACGAGTAGCGCACTCCTTCGGTGAGTGTATGAGCCAGTGATCCCTGCGCAGGGCGTAAAGGGGGTTTGGCAGCGATTTTCATCAACGCCAACGCCAACAGCACCGCGATAAATGAAAGCCCATTGATGGTGAAGCACCATCCAGGACCCAGCCAGGCGTAAACCAAACCGGCAGCCGCCGGACCGATGATGGTGCCCAGATTAAACACCGAGCTATTGAGAGCGATGGCGTTGGTGAGTTCCTGTTTGGGCACCAGGTCCACCACAAATGATTGGCGACCGGGAGCGTCGAAGGCATTGGCCGTCCCCAACAGGAGCGCGAGGAGGATGATGTGCCAGGCGCGCACGGTGCCGCTGAAGGTGAGCACCGCCAGGATGAAAGCCAGAACCATCATTGAACCCTGGGTGATGAGCAGCATTTTTCGCCGTGAAATATGGTCAGCGACGGTGCCGGCGAAAAGCGAGAACAACCACACCGGTATGCCGTTGGCGAAGCCGACAATACCCAACATCATGGGAGACGCGGTCAGTTCGTATACCAGGTATCCCTGGGCGGTGGCTTGCATCCATGTACCGATGAGCGAAACGATCTGACCACCGAACCATAAACGGAAGTTGGGGTGCTGCAAAGAAGAAAAGGTCTGTGATAGCTTATGCTCTAGCATCTGCAGATTATTTTAAGAGTATCCTGATATTGCGCAATTCCTAACTGACTGCCCTTGCGCAAAATCCAGCGCGCTAAAAAAACCGCTAATGATTGGCTACCCGTAAAAGAAAGGGGGGGGCAAAATGATCTCCCGGCTGCCAACAAAAAACTCTTATAATAAGATTGGCTCTGAGCTGGTCCCAATGGAACTGGAGGGCGATGAGTGAGATGATGCGAGAACTTGCTTATAGCTGCATTTTCATGAAAAGGATTGGATGGGGTTATACACACACCCTCACCCTGATGCCCGGCGGAAGGCTTGGAGGGATGGAACACTGGATGGCGGTCAGGCGCGCAAAACCCGACTACCTATGCACACCCTCCTCGTGCCCGAAAATCGGACAATGATGGATTATCCTTTCCCGTGGATTCCCCGATGTTTTACAGCGAATTTATGCGCTTATCCCAGCAAACACTTCGGGCTGAAGGATAGGAAAAAAGTCGGTTCCGCCTGATCATTAATGACGGCGAATCCCAATCGATCCTGCAGCTGCATGTTCACTTGGCCGCTGGCGAGCCAAACCGCGAGGTAAAAAAGGAGTAATACTTTGGAAGATACACTTACCGTGATCATGAAAAGACGCAGCATTCGAAAATTCACCGACCAGCCGGTGGAAAAGGAAAAGATCATCCAGCTGCTGGAAGCGGCTATGGCTGCCCCAAGCGCAATGAACGCGCAGCCCTGGGAGTTTGTGGTGATTACAGAGAAGTCAGTTATGGATAAATTCCGTCGGGCGTTAATGTTCGCGAAAATGAACGCCCCCGCAGCCATCTGCGTGCTGGGCAGCAGCCGCATGCAAAAAGGGAAAGTGGGCGACAAGTTTTGGGTGCAAGATTGCAGCGCCGCCACCCAAAACATCCTGCTGGCAGCCACCGCGCTTGGGTTGGGGTCTATCTGGGTGGGCGTGCACCCCGTGACCATTTTTAGCCGACAGGTGAGCCATATCCTCAACCTGCCGAAAGGCGTGACCCCCTTGAACCTCATTTACATTGGCTACCCGGCAGAAACAAAGGAGCCGCGAACGCAGTACGAGGAAGCACGCGTGCAGTGGGGTCCGTTCCCGCCCGCAGAAAAGAAGCACGCCAAAACTTTCCCGCAAGACCAGTCTATTCTTTTAGACGAGCAATCAAATGACCATACAGATCAATGAAATGTCCGTTCTCCATATTCAGGCGGCGCTTGCCTTATGGAAGCAAATAGAAGGCATGGGGTTGAGCAGCGCAGATGAACCAGGCGCGCTCGCCCGTTTTATCCAGCAAAACGCCGGGTTGTCGTATATCGCAGAAGAGGATGGTCAACTGGTGGGTACCTGCCTGTGTGGCTGCGATGGCAGGCGAGGTTACCTCTATCACCTGGCGGTTCTACCTCAGTACCGTCGGAGGGGGCTGGGCAGCGCTTTGGTGCGCACCGTCTTCACGGCTTTACACAAGAGAGATATTCATAAGTGCCACATTATGGTCTATACTACTAATCATAGCGGTTTAAAATTCTGGCAGGCAGATGGTTGGGTACGCAGACCGGAGATCGTGCTGATGTCGAAAGAGATCGAGGTGCGCGATGGTCCGGCAGCTTGATGAGGGAAGCGATGAAAGCGAGTAAAGTGGCGATAATCCTCAGCCTGTGCTTGTGGGTGCTCACAGCCTGCAACGGCGGAGAACAAGCAGGGCTGAACCAAGAGACTGGGGTATTCCCCAAAACGGATTGGTCCACGATCCCAGAGCAGTTACCCGCGTCACTGAAAGGGTACGAACTGTATTCTTGGCAACAGGGCAAAACACGCGTATACACGCTTACCACCGGCACCAATCGCACCAAGTCTTTCGCTGAGATTACGGCGGCTGAGAATATTTGGGAGGGCGACTATCTGAAAATTTCCGTTGCCAGCCTGGAAGAGCTGAAAAAGCTGCTCAGCCGCCTGCCTGCTGAAACGCAGGTTTTCTGGGGCGGCATTGACCTCTCAGGACAGGTGGAGGAGGGAACCCTCTACTTTTCATACCCGGCAGATGAGGAATTGAAAGAGATTCTTCAATATTCGCAGGAGCTTGGCTTAAAACTACACACTATTCACGAACAACAGGAGGATGAACCGTGATTTCACAAGATATTCCTTTGGTCGAACTGCACCGCCACCTGGATGGCAGCATCCGTTTGGAAACCATCCTTGAGCTGGGGTTAAAACACAACCTGCCATTACCTGGCAAAACGCTTGATACTCTGCGCCCGTTTGTACAGGTTACCACACCGCAACCAGGGGTGATGGCGTTTATTGAAAAGTTCAAATGGATGACCGGCGTGATGGTGGATTACGACTCCTGCCGGCGCATCGCCTATGAGAACGTGGAAGACGCCTGCAGAGAAGGGATTGATTACATCGAACTGCGTTACAGCCCCTGGTTCATGGCAGAAGCCCACGGCTTGCAGCCTGAGGGCGTGGTGGAAGCCGTCACGGAGGGTATACGCGCGGCAGAACAGGAACACCCCATTCGTGTCAACCAGTTGGGAATCCTTTCACGGCAATACGGACCGCAGATTGCCATGAAAGAATTGGAGGCGGAACTCAGGTATGCTCATGAGTTTGCCGGGTTGGACCTGGCTGGTGATGAAGAGGGCTTTCCCGGCGAATTGTTCCGCGACCATTTCCGTAAGGCACGAGACGCTGGCTGGCATATCACTGTGCACGCCGGAGAATCCGCCGGGCCGGAATCGATCTGGCAGGCGGTGCGCGAGCTCGGGGCGGAGCGTATTGGTCACGCGGTACGCGCGCCAGAAGACCCCGCGTTGCTCGATTTTCTGCGTGAGAAAGGCATCGGCGTCGAATGCAACCTCACCAGCAATGTGCAAACCAGTGTGGTCTCGGATTATGCAGCGCATCCCATGCGGCTTTTTATGGAAAAGAAAATTCTCGCCTCTATCAACTCAGATGACCCCGGCATCAGCGCCATCAACCTGCGCTATGAATATGAAGTGGCGGCGCCGAAGGCAGGATTAAGCCCGGCGATGATTCGCCAGGCACAGGAAAACGCTCTTCTCACCGCTTTTCTGACGGAGGAAGAGAAAACAGCCTTACGTCGAAAAAAATCCACTGGGGCATAAATCCGTCTATGCTATAATGCAGGCACTTAAATAAGGAAAAAGGCTGGATGCGATATCTCATAACCGGCGCGGCCGGGTTCCTGGGTTCAGCGCTTGCCAACCGCCTCACGGCTGCAGGCGATGTGGTCATCGGGGTGGATGACCTTTCCGCGGGTGATCAAAAAAATCTTTCACCAACGGTGCAGTTTGTACGCGGTGATGTCAATGACCGACCAACTTTGTGGTCGCTCCTGCAAGAAGTGGATTGTGTCTATCACCTGGCAGCCAAGGTGAGCGTGCAGGAGTCGGTGCTGTATCCACGTGAATATAACAACGTTAATGTAGGCGGTACGGTGACTTTGATGGAAGCCATGCGTGATGTCGGCGTCAGGCGCGTGGTGTTCATTTCTTCCGGCACTGTTTATGGCAACCAACCGGTGCAGCCGGTAAAAGAGACCGTCATTGTTAACCCGCGCGTGCCATACGCGGTTTCAAAGCTGGCAGCGGAGTACTATGTAAAAACGATCGGTTCCCTGTGGGGGATTGAAACGGTATGCTTGCGGGTTTTCAATGCATATGGGCCTGGTCAGCGCATTCCGCCGGTGCACACCCCGGTGATACCCGGCTTCTTACACCAGGCGTGGGAGAATGGCACCATTGTGATCCATGGTGACGGCAACCAGACGAGAGATTACGTTTACGTGGATGACGTGGTAAACGCCATGCTGGCCGCGGCGAACGCTCCCGATGTGAACAAGCTCACGATCAATGTCGGTAGTGGTACTGAAACTTCTGTAAGAGACCTGGCCAGAATGGCGATTGAAGTAACCGGCGGGAACCCTGAAGTGGTATATAACCCGCGCAACGAGGGCGGCATAAGCCGTTTACGCGCTGATATTAGCCTGGCGCGTGAATTACTGGCCTACGAGCCTGAGGTGGAGCTGCTGGAAGGATTAAAGCGCACGCTGGCGCATGACACCACCACAGATAAAACACAATACGAATGATCAATGCAAGCAGACAAGTGATTTTTCAAACACCACCCGGGCGGGTGGCGTTTGATTAAAGCGGGAAGGTGCTGTTTGGGTATAATACTTGATATGAATTGCTTGCCGCAATCCTTTTACCTGGGTGAAGTAACTGGCGTGGCGCGCGCGCTGCTGGGAAAGCGCCTGGTCCGCCAGGTGGACGGGCGGCGCATTTCGGGGATCATCTGCGAAACTGAAGCCTACCGCGGAGAGGATGACCTGGCCTGCCACGCGCACTCAGGTAAAACCCGGCGCAACGAGGTAATGTATGGGCTGCCGGGTAGAGCGTATGTCTACTTTACCTATGGTATGCACTGGTGCCTGAATACCGTTTGCGGTGAAGAAGGGTATCCTGCGGCGGTTTTAATTCGCGCCATTTTGCCGGAAGAGGGTTTGGAATGGATTGCTGCGAGAAGGGCGGGGGTTGAACCTGCCAACTGGTGCAACGGTCCGGCGAAATTAACCAAAGCGCTGGGGGTTGACGGTGGCTTGAATGGGGCCGACCTGATGGATGCAAACAGCCCGCTCTTCATTGAAGAAGGATATATCATAGAGCAGGCACAAATCAGCACTTCGCCGCGGGTGGGCATTCAATCAGCGCCCGAACCGTGGCGCTCAATGCCCTGGCGCTTCACCTGTTCCTGCCGGGCGGGGGCTTGATGGACGAAATCGCGCTATACCGCACCATGTACAGGATTCGCCGTTTTGAGGAAACGGTGCTCGAGGAATTTAAGCGCGGTGTGTTCGCTGGCACCACGCACACCTCCATCGGACAGGAAGCCAACGCTGCGGGAGTGATTGCCGCGCTGGACTCACAGGATATTATCGTCACAAATCACCGCTGTCATGGGCACTTCATCGCCTATGGCGGAGACCCGCGGGCGTTATTTGCGGAAATGATGGGGCGCCAGACGGGCGTTTGCGGCGGCAGGGGAGGGTCGCAACACATTCACTGGCGCAATCTCTACTCCAATGGCGTGCAGG
>JAAYWB010000110.1 GCA_012516855.1 Candidatus Cloacimonadota bacterium | reverse complement strand
GGGGTGGGGGTGATGAACGCAGCCAGAATAGCGATGACAACGATGGCAATGCGCCATTGCCTGGCTAGTTGTTTGGCAGTGATCAACCCAATGCGCGCCAGCAGAAAAACGATAAGCGGCAGTTCAAAAGCCAATCCTACCCAAAAGAGCAGGTTTAAAACAAACCCAAAGTACGTGCTGGGCCGGGGAGCAGTGGCGATGCCCATAAAATTGAGTAAGAAAGGCAGGGCAGTGGGAAGTAAAACGAAGTAGGCAAAAACCAAGCCTGCAGCGAAAAAGAGGGTCGCCAGGGGGATCATGAACCATACCCACTTACGTTCGTTTGGTTTCAATCCCGGCAAAACAAATGCGAAGATTTCGTACACCACGATTGGTAGCGCCAGCACCACGCCAGCAAGTAGCGAGATTTTCATAAAGGCGGTCACGTTTTCGGTTACATCGATGGATTTCATCGCCGAGAGCCCGCCAATTGGACCAGCCAGAACCTCTGCCAGTTGGCGGCTGAAGACAAAGCCAATTACAGTGGCCACCGCCAAGGCGATCACGCTGATGAGCAGGCGCTTGCGCAGCTCATTCACATGGCTCAATATGCTCATTCCAGAAGTTTCTTGTTCCATTTATCCAATAACCTTCGTTTAGCTGTTAATTGTAACAGGGCTATAGGGCAGAACAAGGACACTTCCCTGTATTTAGCGTATCAGCGCTAGCCTGTGGAAGTGGATGGTGAATTCGGTGGCACGCCCGTTACAACAGACGAACAGGCTGGTTTTATGGGTTGTCATTATTTTAATGGTTTCGCGTCTTGCAGGCGCGGTGAATTCAGTAGTGGGTGCAACTGGCAATCAAACAGGGTGCGGTCAGGTGAGTGTGTTATTCATCATGATAGCGTTTTTCGCCGGCTTCAACGCGCATCGCCAGGTGATTCTCTGGCGGCGGCAGGGGGCAGGTGGCGTAAGCAGTGTACGCGCAGGGCCAGTTCCACGCTAGGTTGAAATCCAGTATCAGCCGGTTGTGAACTGGCCGCCGGGTGACCAGGTAGCGCCCGCCGGGGTAGGTGGCGTCTTGCCTGGTGAGGTCTGTGAAACTGAAGAGCAGTTCATCCCCCTCTGCTTGGCCCAGCAGCGTGCAATTGACGCCGCTCATTTGAAAGCGGGCACTCCCTGGGATGCTGACCCTCATTTCACTACCAACGGCGGTGTGAACGATCGTCTCTCTGGGCGGGTCAAAAAAGATGAATTCTGCTGAGACTCGCCAGGCGGGGTTGACTGCGAAATAATTCAAGCCATGAAAACTCTTCAGCCGCTGCGAATCACGGTCCCAAACACGTAAAAAATACAGCCTGCCGCGCTGAATGACCCTCATGGCTAGCGAAGCGCATTCCAGCAAGTCAGGATTTTCGTCGTTATCGGTGCGCAGCTGGCGTTCAGCAGCAGGAGCGCCATTAATCGTAAAGTGGCTGCCCACCTCTACCCAGATTTCATCTCCTGTGAGGGTGATCAAAGCTTCGGCGCCCTGGGCAAGTTCCGGGATGTGGATAGTGTAGCCTGAGCCATGACCCAATCTGTTTTCGCCCGTTTGCAACGGGTACAGCCCGACCAGTGAAAACCAGTTCAAGGGGGATTGCAGCAGGTTCTGTTCACGCTTCCGGCGTTCTCTCTGAATCATCTTCTCATACGAGGTGTGTGTTTTCATGGGTAACCGTTCAGGCGTATTATTTTTAGCGTTAACTTTTAGGAGTGATCGAAAAGGAAGCAGCAGGATGGTTAAGTCCTGCTGCTTGTACCGATCACTCGTATTCAATAGGCTTGTGGGGTTCTTCGGGTTCTGTTTACCCCAATTGAATACTGGTTCCGGGTCATTTGATAAAAATCAATAGAACCGGATCGTGGGATGGGTATACTTCACTCAGTCGAGCAGTTCCTTCGGCACGTTGCCGCCGTTGTCCGCGATCTTCTGAAGGACAACTTTGTGCAGCCACATGTTCATTTGGGCTGAATCAGCCATCTTTTCCTCTGGGCAGCCAAGTTCCTTGGCCAGTTCCTTGCGTTCAGCAAGGCTGCTGTCAAGGCCCAAGAGTTTCATCAGGTCTACGATCGACGTCTTCCAATCAAGTTTCTCTGGATTTGCGGCGGCCAGTTTTTCAAGTTTGGCGACCACATCCACCATGGGGACTGCCGCGGGGGCACCCGGCTTGAAAGCATCGAGCTTAAAGCCGGAGCCTGCGGCTCCAACCATCCCTGCCACTGGGCGGGAATCCTTCGCCACTGAGCCGCCTGGTTTAAGCGCGCTGGTCTTCGGGATTTCAGGTTTTACGGCAGGTGCAGCAGCGGCTGCTTTTTCCTCCTTACCCTTGATGCCCAACTTGTCGAGAATTTTAGAGAATACTCCCATTTTTATTCCTTTCCACTCATTTTAATCAGAACCCCAACTAGGGTTAATTATAGACGGTTTTTGCAAGAAAAGTTAATATTTGTACTCGTTCAATACATATGAGATTTTTCCGAGGTTACCTCTGGGTGATATTTATTAATATACTCGGCTGGGGTGAGATAGTCCAGTGCCTGATGAGGTCGGATCTGGTTATAGACCCGTTCCCACTTGTATAACTCGATGTTTAGACTGTCAATTTGGGCGCTCTTTGGAATGACTGCGTAGAACTCTTCCAAATGGGTACGATGTGCGCGTTCAACTCTTCCGTTTAGCTTAGGGGAATGAGGGGGCAGGACAAAGAGCTTTAATCCTAAGCGCTGACAAGCCTCCTCAAAACCTGCCCGATATTCACTTCCGCCATCGACCTGTATGGCTCTCACTGGAAAGGGCATACGAGCCAGGATGGTACCGAGGAACTCAGCAGCAGTGTTACCTGTGGCGCGCTGATGAGCTTCCAACACATCCCAACGGCTGATCACATCTCTGGCTGTGAAGTGTTTTATCATTCTGCCGTCAAGTGGTCTCACATCCAGGGTATCCACCTGTATCAGGTCTCCAGGTTTATTGATCACGTAATTCTTTGGTTTTCGGATGGCGTAAGGCCTTCTTTGTTTTCGTTTCTTGATCTTCACCAACCCCCTGGGTGGCTCATGCAGCAACCCGCGCCGCTTTAGATCCACTAGAATCCTTCCTACTGTAGAACTCGACGTTTTCCAGCCTTGTCGCTTCAATAAAACTACGATCTTGTCCTTGCCCCAACCCGGATATTCTTCTCGCAATTCCAACACCGCTTCGGATAGTTCCGTCCCCCACCACATGGGTTGTCGTACCCGGTGTGGCCTGCGACTTTTCTCTTCCAATCCTTTGGGTCCCTTTTCTTCAAACCGCTTGCGCCATCTATAGCGTGTGGCTCGGGATACCCGCAACAGTAAACTGATCTCTTTTTCTCCAACCCCCTTTTCTTTCAAGGTATTCCATAGATTCAGCTTCTGCATTCGTTGGTCAGCCGCAGCTGATAACATCACTGGCTTGAATTTGGCTAGATAATAAAATTCTTTTGGGATACAATGTATGCGCATCGAGGCTTCTCTCCTTTTGTTTGGTTTGTCACCCTTAAGGATGACCTCGATGCTCTTTTTTGTCTAGCCTTTTTGTCTCATATGTATCTGAACTTATTCAGAAAATCGTTCAAGCCCATCACAAAGGCTTTCGATTTTGTTTGAGCACGATCAGTTGTGCAAAAAGGATCGCGCCTAGGATGACCACGCATCCAATCACCTGAACCAGGTTTAGTTGTTCGTTCAAGAAAAGCACACCCGTGATGGCGGCGAACACCGCTTCCAGGCTCAATAAGAGCGCGGCATCCGCTGAAGGGGCTTTCTTTTGCCCGATGGCCTGCAA
This sequence comes from Candidatus Cloacimonadota bacterium, assembly GCA_012516855.1. Classification (NCBI taxonomy): domain Bacteria; kingdom Pseudomonadati; phylum Candidatus Cloacimonadota; species Candidatus Cloacimonadota bacterium. Next base: position 13,103 of record JAAYWB010000110.1, on the reverse strand, counting down.
GGTGAAACCCAGCACGACCGAGAACAAAGATGAGTATAGCAATGGCAGCCAGCTGGCGCGCAGTGCGGGCATGCTCACCGGTTCAATGAACATGCTCATTACCAGGTGGATCAAACCGCAAACCAAAAACTGACCCACAGAAAAGACAAGCACGTCGATTTTTTTCACTGCCAGCCCCACCACGATCACGTGCAGCGCCCATACCACCGAGCCAGCCAGCAGGATGAGGCTGCCCGTGGAGGGGATCAGCACAGTCCCGCCAGTGCTTAACAGGTAGGTACCAGCGAGCGCTACCAGCGCAGCAACCCAGGTGACCACTGGCGTGCGTTGACGCCAGAACAACGCCAGCAGGACAGGAACGAGCACCACATAGGTCCCGGTGATGAAGCCGGCAGTGCTGGCAGAAGTGGTGCCAATGCCAATCTGTTGCAGCGAGCTGGCAGAAAACAGCACCCCTCCAGCAAGCAATACCCAACCCCAACCACCTTTGAAGGCGCGAAAACGCCGCCAAACAAATAACAGCAGCACCAACCCGCCGAGCAAGAATCGAATACCATTAAACGCGTTAAAGCCCAGGTGAAATGAAGCCATACGCTGGGCGACAAAACCAGCACCCCAGATGATGGCGGCCAGCAGTAGATAGGTATCTGATACCAGCCTTTCGCGCAAATTGATTTTTTCAGAGTCTTGGTTCATCGATTTGTTGATTGTACCCAAAAAATGAAAAAGCCACCCGGGATTTTGCGCCCGGGTGGCAGGGCAGGTTCTTTAGCGGTTGTGCTTGAATTGCCGGCTGGCGCGCTGCATGCGCCATTGACGGGCGACCCTGGCGAGATCGGTCGATAATTTGGCTTTCACCCATTCGCTGGCAAACTTTTCCTGCGGGAGCGCCAACAGCTTTGTGTGCATTTCGTCCAGAAGTTCCTCTGTAACGCCATTTTCTTCCACGTTTTCCATCCATAAAGCTTTTTCAGTCTCGTCGAACGGAATTTGTTGAAGTAGATGAATGATCTGATGTTTCTCAGCCTGTGTTTTTTCAGCCATATTTCCTCCTTCAGCGGGCATCTTCACCGGGCTATTCTATTGTACACGATTCAACCCTCTCTTCAGCGCTGCAACTTTCTAACCGGTGAAGCGTAAACAACATGAAGGATATCACAGGAGATGAATATGGATAACAACACAAAAAAGCTTTACCGCTCGAGGGTTGACCGCAAGATTGGCGGGGTCTGCGGCGGGCTGGGCGAATATTTTGGTATTGACCCCACGCTTGTGCGGCTGTTGTTTGTGCTGGGTTTACTCTTTGTGGGCGGCACGCTGCTGGCGTACCTCATCCTGTTGATCGTGATCCCTGAAGAGCCTTTATAAACTGTTAGCCCAGCCAGAAGAAAAGAACCAGGCTGTTACCGCTCCAGGCTTCGTTCGCTGGCTCAGTCTGCGGCGTTATTCGTGGCGCAGGGCTTCTACCGGCTCCAGGTTGGCCGCGCGGTTTGCCGGATAAAGACCGAAGAATAATCCCACCGCGGTGGAGAAAAGCGTCGCCAGCAGGATGGCATCCAGGCTGACCTGGGGGGTGAAAGGGGTGTTGTTGGCCACCGCGATACGCCCGACCACATAAGAAATCAGCCACCCGAGCCCGATGCCGATAATGCCGCCAAAAAGGCTCAACAACGAGGATTCAGTGAGGAACTGGATCAGGATATCCTTTTTACGCGCGCCGAGGGCTTTGCGCAGCCCAATTTCGCGGGTGCGTTCTGTTACCGAAACCAGCATTATATTCATAATGCCGATGCCGCCGACTAGCAGCGAGATGCCGGCAATACCACCCAAGAAGATAGTGAGCACACCGGTGATGGTCTTGGCCAGGTCTACAAAATCATCTTGCGAAAAAATGGTGAAGTCATCCTGCCCAATACGCGTACGGTGGCGGCTGCGCAGGATTTGAGCGATCTCTTCAGTTGCCTGCGTGGTCAGTTCGGGCGAGATAACCTGCACGAGGATCATATCCAGGCGGTTATCAGGGTGGCGGATGAGGCGCGCCTGCGCGGTGCTGAGAGGGATGATGAGCAGGTCATCTTGTGAGCCGAAAGATGAGCCGCCTTTCGTCTCTAATAAACCTATCACGCGGAAGGGCTGCCCTTCGATGCGCAGGGTTTCGCCGACCAACCCTTCACGCCGCCCGAAGAGTTTTTCAGCGGTGTCTGGACCGATGAGCGCCACAGAAGACCTGCCCAGCAGCTGTTCTTCAGAAATAAAAACGCCTTCTGTTAACCCGTAATTTCTTATCTGTTGATAGGCAGGGGTCACCCCGTAAACGGTCGTTCGGGTGGATTCACCAGCCGTGCTGACCACGAGTGACCCATTTACCACAGGCGCCACACCCGCTACGGATGGCGCCTGGAACTGGTCAAGGAAGGCTTCTGCGTCTTCACTGGTGAGGGGCTCGATGCGGGTGAGCTCTACAGTAGGATTACCGCGAATCACGAATAGCAGGTTGCTGCCGATGCCGCTGATGGAACCGGTGATGGTTTCCTGCGCGCCAGCGCCAACTGCCATCATAGCGATGACCGCGCCGACGCCAATGACAATTCCCAGTATGGTCAGAAATGAGCGCAGCTTGTTGGAATACAGGCTTTCAAGCGCCTCCACGATCGCCTGCCAGAGGTTCATGGCGTATCTCCCTCTACCAGGCCATCTTTTAAGCGGATGACACGCTGAGTGTTGGAAGCCACGCCCTGATCGTGCGTGACGATGATCAACGTTGTGCCTGAATTCTGGTTCAATTTCAACAGCAATTCCATGATCTCCTGACCGGAACGAGAATCAAGGTTGCCGGTAGGCTCGTCAGCCATCAAGATGGCGGGGTTGTTCACCAGCGCCCTGGCGATGGCCACGCGTTGCTGCTGCCCGCCGGAGAGTTCGGGCGGGCGGTGGTGCATACGGTCAGCCAAGCCAACCGATTCAAGCGCGGCGATCGCCCGCTCGCGCTTCTCTTTTGTCACCCCCGCGTAACGCATGGGCAGCTCTACATTTTCGATCGCGCTTTGCCGGGGCAGCAGGTTAAAGCTCTGAAAGACAAACCCTACTTTGCGGTTGCGGATGTTTGCCAGATGGTCGTCATCCAGTTGGGCAACCTCTTCTCCATCCAGCGTGTAAGTGCCGCTGCTGGGTCGGTCAAGGCAGCCCAGCAGGTTCATCAACGTGGACTTGCCTGAGCCCGAGGGACCCATAATGGCGACGATCTCGCCGCGGTCGATGGTGATACTGACCCCCGCGAGGGCGTGCACGGACACTTCGCCAAGCTGGTAAATTTTGGTCAGTTCATGCGTTTGAATGACGGGTTCCATAAAGGTGCCTTAGAAAGGCGGTCTTCCGCTGAAATGCACATCCATAAAGGAGGAAGGCGGGTTGAGAATGACCTTATCCCCTTCTTTAAGGTCCCCTGAGAGGATTTCGCTCATCGAATCTGAAGAGGCGCCAATGGTGATGCTCACTTCAGTGGGGATGTTGTTCTTCAGGATGTAGACCACTGGATGGTTATTTACCAGGCGGATTGCGCGGTTGGGGACGGTCAACACATCTTCCAGCTGGCTGACGATGATGTTCACCCCAGCGGTCATCCCGGGCAGCACCTGCTCATCAGGGTTGAGTATCTCGACCGTGACCTTAAAATTGACCAGCCCGGATTCAATCGTGCCTACCCGGGCCACACGGTTCACCTTGCCCTGGTAAGCCTGGTTGTTAATGGCGTCGAAGGTCAGCTCAACAGGCTGACCGACCACGACACGGTTGATGTCCACCTCGGGAACCTGCACGTCCACCAGCAGATGAGAGAGGTCATCCAGTCTGAAAGCCACCCCTCCGCTGGTAACCAGGTCACCGGGCATGATATTGACCTCGGTGACCGTGCCGCCAAAGGGGGCGGAAATATGCGCCAGCGCCATGGTGGCCTTAATCGCCGCGATACGAGCCTTGGCCGCGGCGATATCGTTGGGGTCCGCCCCGTCCTTCAGGCGTTCCCATTCGCGTTGGGCGTCTTCATATTCCGCCAGCGCTACCGCAACCTTGCCCTCTGATATGGCGATTTCTTTTTCATTGGGGTTCTGCACCAGGTAATCGAGGTCTTTGATGGCTTTATCCAGGCTTTCACGCGCGTTGGCCAGCGTGCTGAGCGCGTTGGCCTTCAGCGGGTCGTCATCATCGCGTTCATCCACTTTGTCGTAGTTTTCCTCAGCGGTGTTCACCCGGTCGCGAGCCAGGGTCACTGCAGCCTGGGCTGCGTCGATCTTATTCTGGTTGGTGGTACGGGCAGTATCTCCATGCCAGCTTGACCATACGGCGCGTTCGTAAGCGTCTTTGGCGTTGGCCAGGCTTAATTGCGCCCGCGCCTGGCTCAGGTTGGAATCCAGCAGGTTATCGAGTGCGCGTTGGGCTTCCACCAGGTCTGCCTGGGCCAAAATGATATTTTGCGGCAGTGAGGATTCGACAAGTTCTGCCAGGATGGTCTCGCCAGCAACTTTTTCACCTGTCTTCACGTGAATGGTACCAACCCGGCCGCTGGTTTGCCAGACGAGCACCGCGCTCTGGTTGGCGCGAACCGTGCCGGTGGCTCCGATAATGGCAACCAGTTCACCCCTGGTCACTTCAACTGTCTGGAGTTCGGCGACGGCAGCTTTGCGGGCGCTGAGGGTATTGAGCACCAGGTAGGCAATCACACCGGCAGCCGCGAGACCGAGGAGGATGAACAGGATGGTTTTTTTTGTCAAACTTTTTTTCATAGGAACTTAATGCCTTCTCTTAATGATAATGCGCTCAGCGTGAACAGGTATAATTTGCGCATGACCTGGCGTAAATATACCGGGATTGCGGTCCCGCTATTGATGATGATGGTGTTGTTATGCGGCTCGGTTGTTTCTTTAGCGGATCCGCTGGACCAGGCGCGGCTGTTCACTGCCTATATCGAATATGATTATATCGCCTGGTTGGCAAATGCGTCAGGGCAAAAGGCCTCTCAAGCGCTGTTAAACCCCGTTCAAAGACTGCCGCAGGAACAGCAAACCCGGTTGGTGAAGCGCTACTTTACGCTTGTGCAGGCGTTGGAAGTTGTGCAGGCGAGGGTGGAACTGGTATACGCAGACCCTGCCATCAGTGATGCCGCGGCAGCCGCCGCTGAACTGATCAGGCAGCAGCACGCGCTGCAACAGTCGCTGGATGGTCTATCCCCATTGGTGGAAGCCATCTTGCAATTCCAAGTTGCCAGCGTGATGGCAGACGAGGGGATTGGTTTTCTGGCGCAGCCGCTCCCCCCGGTGCTTTTTCATTCTTCGCCGCTTCCAAAAGCCCTGATCGTATCTCCGCGCGATTCGATTCGCCAGGAAGTCAACATCTCCCTGCTGGCTGACCTGGGATTGGAAGACATCACCAGGCTTGAAGAAAATGTGTCGTCTTATATGAATGCTTCGGCGCTGGTGGTGGATGTAGGCGGGATTGGCGTATACCCCACCATGGTGCAGCGTTCTTCGAATATCGAATGGACGCTTGACACCATCGCCCACGAGTGGACGCATAATTACCTGACCCTGCATCCCCTGGGTTGGAACTATGACACCACGGCTGAGCTGCGCACCATGAACGAGACCGCTGCTTCGATTGTTGGGAAGGAGATCAGCCGCGAAGTGATGCGGCGCTACTATGCTGATGATGACACGGGCGAAAACAAAACGCCGAAAGCGTGGTTAAAAAGAACTGCCGTGAACGAGTTTGATTTTCGTCAGGAGATGCACAAAACCCGCGTAAGGGTGGATGAATTACTGGCGCAGGGCAAGGTGGAAGAAGCCGAAGAATATATGGAGCAGCGCCGCGTGGTCTTCGTGGAGCACGGCTATATGATCCGCAAACTGAACCAGGCTTACTTTGCCTTTCATGGCGCTTATGCGGATATGCCTGGCGGGGCAGTCGGAGAAGACCCGGTAGGTCCGGCAGTGCGCGCGTTGAGAGAGCAGGCGGGTTCACTGGCGCTCTTTTTGCGCCGCATCGCCTGGATGAACTCTTTTACTGACCTGCAGAAAGCGCTCGCGCACTGAGCGCTACGTGCCTCGCAGGGAAAGACTGAAAGGCGTGATCATTCTTCCCCCAGTTCTGGTAAATCGCGCTCGATCTCCTCGGGGGTTTGCCCTTTTTCCAACCGGCTGACCACCTCATCGAACTCACCCGGAAGGTCATCTGCCCCTACCTCGTTTTTCATCTCCCGCATCATGCGCCCCAGCGCTTTGGGATCATGGTCAATCATATCCAGGTCGCTGTCGTTGGCCAACGACTCCAGGCGTCCTGCATCTCCGCGCGCGACGCGCACCTTACGGATCACACGTTGCAGGTCAGTGGAACCGCAACTGGGGCAGGCGGTCTGATGGTGGTCATATTCCGCGTAGGTGAGGAACACTTCAAAACGCTGCTTGCAACTGGAACAACGAAAATCATAGATCGGCATAGCTACCTCAGTTGATTACTGACATTATCCATTATAATCACAGCATATCAGAACTGTGTAAAAATTCCCCTGAGAGGTTCAGCATGTCTTCTGAAGAGGTGTCTTTTGACCTAATCCACCCGCAGCCCTTGTTCATCGTTATATCCGGCACTTCAGGGGTCGGTAAAGACAGCGTGATCAGAGGGCTGAAGCAGCGCGACTTACCGCTGCATGTGGTGATCACTGCCACCACACGCGCGCCACGCGCAGGAGAGGTGGATGGGAAGGACTATTTTTTCTTCACCCCAGATGAATTTAAAACCCGGCAAGCCGAAGGCTGGTTCGCCGAGCACGCCGTGGTATATTCTGATCTTAAGGGGATTCCGCGCCATCAAATAGAAGAAGCGTTGGCGAGCGGCAAGGATGTGGTGGCACGCGTGGACGTGCAAGGCGCCAGAACCTTGCGCAAGCAGTATCCGCAGGCCGTGCTGATTTTTATCGTTCCTGGGTCTTTTGATGAATGGTACCAACGGCTAACGCGGCGCGGCACTGAGTCAGCAGATGACCTGCGGCTGCGCGTGGCGAAAGCCCGTGAAGAAGTAAAACAGATCGGGTTGTTCGATTATGTGGTGGTGAACCCGGATGGACAGATCGAAAAGGCGGTGGATGACGTGGTTTCCATTATTAAAACCGAACATATGGCGGTGAAACACCGCCGTATCCTCTGATGGAACGCTTCGCGGGCTCTCAGGAAGAACAGCAGCCTCAGCCACCGCCGGTGGGGACGCCTGTTACAGTAAGGCTGCCGGTTAGAAAACCATGGGTGACCTATGGGCTCATTGGCATCACGATTGCGGTGTTCCTGTTACAGTTGCTCTCTCAATCCACAAGCCACGACGGCGTTGATTGGCCTTTCCTGCTCGGCGGGAAGATCAATGCCTATATCCTGCGCGGCGAGCTGTGGCGGCTGGTGACCCCCGCGCTGCTGCACGGCAGCCTGCTGCACATCGCTTTTAATATGTACGCCTTGTTCTCGCTGGGCAGTTCATTGGAGCGTTACTACGGCCATGGCAGGTTCCTGGTGCTCTATATCATCGGGTCTTTTTGCGGCAATTCGCTCTCTTTCCTGCTCTCGCCAAACCCTTCGCTGGGCGCTTCAACGGCGGTGTTCGGGCTGGTGGCTGCCGAAGGCGTTTTTATTTACCGCAACAGGAGGTTGTTCGGTTCGCGGGCGCGCGCCATGCTTTCAAACCTGGTGCTGATCGTGGTTGTGAATCTGCTCATCGGATTGCAACCAGGGATTGATAACTGGGGGCACCTGGGCGGGCTGGCTGGAGGGGCGTTGTTTGCCTGGATGGCTGGGCCGCTGCTGCTGGTACAACAAACATCCACCGGTTACGAACTCCAAGATTCCAGGTTGAGCGGCGGCTTACTGTGGGGGATCCTGCTTTCCGCGGGCCTGTTTAGCGCTATGGTGATTAGCAGGTTCATTACCGGAGACTGAGAAGCGGGAACTTTTGCAACAAAAAGCGGGGAGTTGGACTCCCCGCTTTTTTGGTTGATACGCTGGTCTTATGGTTCGCTGACCTCAAACCAGGGAACGTTCATGGTGGTCCAAGACTTGGGTGCCTGGATTGAAAAACCCACCTTGCCCTTCTTGAGGTTTTTATTGGTCACGGTTTGAGAAAAGACATCATTGATGTAAACTGAGAGCTCTTTGCCCTTGCATTCAAGGGTGTATTTATTGGTGTCTTTGCCGTAGTGGAACTTTTCAGCGCCGCCATCCGATAAGAAGTTCCATTTCACCAGGGGTTTATCAAAATAATACAGCCTCCATCTCCCTGTGTTGCTCACAATGAGTTCATACCAGCCAAGTTCCTCATCATACCGGCAGACCAATGCTGCTTGGCTGGCAGGGAAACCCAGGTTTTCGACCTCAACAGAGATTTTCACATCCTCATAAACCTGGGGTCGATAAATCATATAGTAGTTGAGATAGTACCGCTCGATATTGAATTCAATAGTACCGTCTTCAAGCTCGACTTTGATTTTCTTTTCAAGTTCTTCGTTTTCTTTAAAAATTTTATTTACTTTTACAGTGATGTCGTAAATGAAGTGGTCGTACTGGTCCAACCCATTATCAAATTCATCCAGGAAGTACCGTTCTCCTTGCGCGCTGTCTTCTGCTATGAACGGCGTTGGTTCGTATCCAAATGGCGGCGTTGGTCTAGTTGCCGCATCTGGTGGCTCCGTTGGCGGGGCGGCGGGAGGTTCAGTTGCCACTATCGGCGGGGCCATTTCCTCGGATGTAGCAGTGATTATAATGACCTGAGGAGATTCGGGTGTGGCAGTGATGATGATGACCTGAGGGGGTTCGGTTGTGGCTGCTCCTTTGGAATTGCCACAGGCGGAGACGAGCAAGGTCAAAGCCAGGGCAATCATCATCAATGAGATGAACGCTTTTTTATTCATCGCTTTCTCCTTGTTGTCTTACTTATCTAATTTTGGATGGTACTTATATAGTACACGAGATTTCTTTTATTTCAAGCCCCATCCGCACCATGCATTGGCATGTCAGGTCTTCTGAGGTGCTGGACAATTACGGTTGACTGATATCGAAATACTCAAAGTCCACGTTCACCGGGAATTGGTTAAAAGAGGATACGCCCAGCCCTACGCGCCCTTCTCTCAGGTCTTTGTGCTCTACGGTTTTGAGGAGCACATCGTTTACATACAACGAGAGTTGAGTACCAATGCACTCTGCGGTGATCTTGTTGATCTGCCTGCCCATTTTAATGTCGTTGGAACCGCCGTTCCATAACTTCACGTGACCTTTAACGAGCGTGTTGTCGTAGTAATTGATACGGAAGAGCCCATTGCTGCTGATATTGAACTCGTACCAGCCTAATTCTTCATCGTAGCGGCACACCAGGGTGATGTGGTTGTCGTTATATGCCAGGTTTTCAGCGCTTACTTCCAGGCGCACATCCGTGTAAGTGTACGGGTCATAGGTGAGGTAAGGCGCAAGGTACATCGCGTTGAGGCGCACCTTTAATTTTCCATCTTCGGTGTAAATCTTATCTTTACCGAAACGCCCTGTCCATAATATCTGTTCAAAATCGTCAAGACCTCCATCGAATTCTTCACGGAAGTACTTGGGCGGTTCTTCACCCCGGGGTGTTTCCGCATCGGGCGCGGCAAGGGGTTCGGTAGGCTCAGGTGTGGCAGAAACCTCCGCTGCTGTAGGAGTTACCACGATCACATAAGGGGTTTGTGTTGGTTGAGGAGTGCTTTCGATTGCTGCAGCTGGTGCGCAGGCGCTGCCGCCCACGCTCACCAGGGCGGTGATCGCGGCGATGAAAACCCATTTTTTTATTTTCATTTTATCCTTCTTGTGTTCAAGAGGCAACTTTATGAGGTTGAACGTCGGCTGACTGTTCTTTGAAGAAATGAGTCATCACTAAAGAAGAAAGCCCTAAAATCCACCGTCTCCGTAGAAGCTGGGGTCGGTCGGGATTTTCCCTGATGGATCCCACACGTACACATAGTCGCCATCGTTCGCCCAGTTGAACATCCAGTGCGCGTCTGCCACGCTGAGATTGACGCATCCATGCGAGTTCTGGTAGCCGAGGAACGGCTGCCAGTAAGCACCGTGGATCGCGCGGGCTTTGTCATAATACATGATGTAAGGTACTTCTTCCAGGTAGTAGTAATCGGAGCGGTCGACTTCGAAAGAACCGCTCATGGGGTCGGATTCCAGTTTTTTGTAAATCTGGAACACCCCGGGCTGGGTGAAGAAAGGGTTGACTCCTGAGGCGATGAGGGTGGCAAAAACCATCTGACCATTTTCATATGCGGTCAGCGTGTTTTCATACAGGTTGATCTCAATCCACTTGTCAACTGGCACGCCTGCGGGGCGCTGATAGTTGGGAATGACGCGCGATATAACCCGGTGTTCCACCCACTCGTTATAGCCGATCATCACCCATTCGGTCTCGTTGACCACTGCAGAGTCATAAACCATAACGGGGTCCAGCCGCCAGTAGTTCACACCGGTTTCGGGGTATTCGTAACCAGGACCAGCGCGGCTGGTCGTTTCATTGATGATCCAGCCAAAGGAAAAATCCGGACTTTCTTTAAGAATGTATCCCTGGAAGTTGGTCGCCGCGACTTTCTTGGCGAGCTCCACGCTCACCCATTCGGTAGTGGCGATCTGAAAGAAACGACCACGCGAGGTCTCAGCGCTGTTCATTAACGCCACGTATTTGGTACGGCTTTTTGGCAGGACGTTGCTGGGCTTACCACTTTCGACGTCAGCGAGCGTGGCGTACAGGGGAATTTCCTGGTCATCGACCAGTTTGGCGTAAGAGAAGGGTGTGGCGCCGAGTTCATACGGCGTCCGCGAGGCGAACAGCTGCCGTCCCTGCGGGGGGATTCCCCTGGCGGCCAGTTCTTCAAGGCGCGCGGCCGGGCCGGCTTTCAGGCAGCCGTTCATCAGTTCTTCGCTTGTCTCGGGCAGGCACAGGGCGCTATCAGCTTCACTTTTACCGGGGGAAGTGAGCGCGGAAACCCCCTGTACCCGCGCAAACAAAGCAGCGAAAACGGCGGTGAGGATCAACACGGCAAGGCTCAGTCTTGGTTTCAATGCACAATTCCTCGAATCATCATATTCAGATATATTTTATCTTAAAAAGATCTGTTCAACCTATCACGGTTTTTCCCCCACCCATGGCAAAGCTTGGCGGTCTTACTCCGGCTCATCTTCGGTGTTTCGTGAAGTGAACTGCTTAAGGCAGGAAAAAGTCTGTTCACCCAGCAGATATTTCAGCTCCGGCTCGAAGGTATCGAGTAACGGGATGGGTTTGGGCGCGCGTCTCAGGCAACTTCCCTGCTCGTTCACCATATCTTCTGCGGCGTCTAACGTGATCCTGCCTTCTTCATCCAGGTCGAGGGGGTGCAGCACACAATAAAATGGTTTAAAACGCCAGGGATGCAGGTTATTTGCCAGCGCCGCCACCTGCAGCGCGCATTTGCCATCCGCGAGGCAGAAAACGCAGGCGGTTCCCTGGTAATGCTCAGCCCGGTTTTCTACCGCTGTATGGATGACCCGACTGCTTGGGCTGCGCTTATCTCTGTCTTCCACCGCGGCAAACCACTCGCCGGGTACGCGGCAGTCCGGCGGCATATGCGGCAGGATGATGGCAGCGTTGCGCATAATATCATCGACCTCGCGCAGGTCTACCCACACGCCAAAGACGCAGCAGGCGCCTTTGCAATCTGCAAGGCTGCAGCGCTGAATGGCTTCCGATTGAAGCAACCGCGGGTTAACGCGGCTGAGCGCTTTTTTCGTGGTAGCGTCCATGAGCAGATTGTACCACCTCCAAAATGCGCGAAATTCTCATCAAAAAAAGGCGCTGTTAATGAAATAAGGTAAAATGGATGGGGGTTTTCCCCCAACAGTCTATACAAAAACAAGGAGTAAGAATGGCTGCCTGGAAGGTGCTGTTGACGGATGGATTGGAAGAGAACGGAAAAGAGATCTTGCGGTCTGCGGCAGAGGTAACAGACCAATCAGGGATCAGCGCGGAGGACCTCTTAAAGGTCGTGGGGCAGTATGACGCCCTGATCGTTCGCGGTCGCACCAAGGTGACGGAGTCGGTGTTGGCTGCCGCGCCCCATTTAAAAGTGGTGGGCAGGGCAGGCGTTGGGGTGGATAACATCGACCTGGCTGCCGCGAAAGCGTACCAGGTGACCGTAGTGAATTCTCCGTTGGCCACTACCGTGGCAGTTGCCGAGCTGACCCTGAGCTTGATGTTGAGCCTTGTCCGTGAACTTCCACGCGCTGATGCTTCAATGAAAGCGGGTAAATGGTTGAAAAAAGAATTCGAAGGGCGCGAGCTATTTGGCAAAACCCTCGGTGTGATTGGTTTCGGGCGCATTGGCTCAGCCGTGGCAACGCGCGCCAAAGCCTTCGAAATGAAAATCCTGGCTTATGACCCGCTGGTTTCAGCCGAAGAAATCAAGAAGCGCGGTGGTGAACCGGTGAGCCTGGATGAATTGCTCGCGGCTGCTGATATGATCACCATGCACATGCCTCTCACAGCTGATTCACGCAATTTGCTGAACGCTGAAGCCCTTGCCAAAACCAAAGCGGGTGTTTACATTGTGTGCGCCGCGCGCGGTGGGGTTATTGATGAAGAAGCGCTGCTGGCTGCTTTAAACTCAGGTCACGCTGCGGGCGCTGCGCTGGATGTGTTCGCGAACGAACCCCCTGGGGCGACCGAGCTGGTGGCGCACCCGCACGTGATCGATTCACCCCATATTGGCGCACAGACTGTTGAAGCCCAGGCGCGCGCGGCCAACGATATCGCGGAAGAAATCCTCAACGCGCTTGCCGGCAAACCCCTGCGCTGGAAAGTCGCCTGAACATGACAGGAGAGATGATGCAAAAAAAGGTAGAGCGGTTTAAGCGCATGATCATGGAAGTCACCGACCTGGGACACGCGGAAGCCGTGTTGGGGTGGGACCAGCAGGTGTATATGCCGCGCGGTGGCGGAGAAGACCGCGGAGATATCCTGGAAACGATCGCCAGCCTGGCGCATCAGAAGTTCACTTGCAACGAGATGGGAGAACTGCT
>JAAYWB010000109.1 GCA_012516855.1 Candidatus Cloacimonadota bacterium | reverse complement strand
GCGCGTTTCGGGGGCCGCCGCGAAAGCCAGCGGCGCGCCGCAAGCCTGGCAGCGCTCGATGCCTTCGGGGTTGTGCCGCCCGCAATACGCGCAATCGGGGTTGAGCATGCTACCCTCCCACCCAGGCGTATTGCCCATTGAGCCAATCTTCGGGGTGCACCTCCACGCTGCCGACGAAGACAGAGAAGTGCAGGTGCGGGCCGGTGACGCGCCCGGTCGCGCCCATCAGGCCGATGGTTTGCCCGGTTTGCACTACGTCGCCGACCTTTACTTCGATGCGCGACTGGTGCCAGTAGCCCGTGTACACGCCCCAGCCATGCGAGATGATGGTGGCGTTCCCGCGCACATCCAGCGCGCCGGTGTACACCACCACGCCCGACGCGGGGGCCAGGATGGGCGAGGATTCTCCCCCGCCGAAATCCATGCCGGAGTGGAAATAGGTGAAATCGCTGCCGTTGTAGGAGCGCAGTCGGCCATACCAGGAGGTGATGAAGTCGGGTGTGCTCGAGGGGAAGGCGAAGCGCCCCTGCCACAGCTTTTCGGGCGGGGCGGGAGAGGTGAGCTCGGTGACGAAGGCGAACTCGGGCTCGGTGATGGCGGGGTCGACCACGCTGTCCATCACCTCCAGCGGGGCGTCGTAGCCGTAGTTTTTGGGCTGCAGGTAAGCCTGCTGCTGCAGGGTGAATACGCGCCCATCAGGGGCCGCGGCGCGAATGGTGAAACGGGTGACCCCCGGCTCTGTGAGGCGCGGCACGCCCTGCAGCGCGGTGAAGCCGCCGCCCGAGGCGTTGGCGAAGAAGCGCAGCGGGAAGCCCAGCAGTTCGCCTGAAAGCGCCGTCTGCGGCGAGGGGCTGGCGCGGAAGACCGAGGTTTTGCCCTGGGCGAGCTGGTCGAGGGCGAGATCGGTGACCAGCGGCAGCAGGGCATTGAGGCTGCCGCGCTGCGCGCCGGGCAAAAAGAGGGTGTCGTTGGCGAGCAGGCGCCAGGGGGCGGGCAGGTCATTGTACAGCCCGGCCAGCCAGGAGCTGGCAGCACCGTAAGCCGCCAGTTCCAGCGGGGTGAGCCCGCTCACCAGCTGCAGGCGGGTCTGCTCGCGAGCCGCTGCTTCGAGGTAGAAGAACGGGTGCCCGGTGATCAGCGCATCGGGCGCGGTGACGAAGTTGAGCCGCTGAAAGAGCGCGGGCGGCAGGCGGTAAAGGCGCTGGAGCGTGCGCGCGTTCTCGCCGGCGGGCACGCTGACGCGCTTGAGCTCACCCTGCAGGTCTTCAAAGCCGGGGATGAGCAGCACCTTGCCGGGCGGCAGGTTGTTGGGGTCTGGCATGGGGTTGAGGGCGATGAGCTCGTTGAGCGAAACGCGGAAGTAGAAGGCCACCTCGGTGAGGGTGTCGCCCTCCTGGACGGTGTAATAGGCGCCGTTGTACTGGGCGCGCGCCGAGGAGGCGGGCGCGCCAGTGAGCGGCACGGCGAAAGCCAGGGTGAGGGCGAGGGTCAGCGCCAGGGCGGCGCGCAGGGGTCGGGTCATCAGGGTCTATTGTAATGGAGAAAAGCCGGTTTTTCCAAATTCAAAAGAATCCCCGCGGGCATTCGTTTTAAAAAAACGAATCAAAACGAATCCTCCCAGTGGCGAGGCGCCTTCGCTTCAGGCGGGGGGCGCGGATGGCATCGGCCGGGGCGGGCTGAGAAGCAAGCGAACCCTGTTCTGCCGGTTTACAAGGTCTCTTCCGGCGGGAGGGGCTCGACCCGGGGTTTGTTGCGGTATTTATCGCCAAAAGCCTTGAGCTCGGGCCATTCTTCTTCGAGTTCGAGGAGGGCGGTGCGCAGGAGCAGGGCGGGGTCGAGATCGGGGTCGGGGATGCGCGTGTGGGTGCGGACGAGGCGGTTGATGGACGAGGTGGCGAGGGAGAGCACGCGGAGGAGAGTGGTGGCTTCGTCGAGGTCGTCCACATCCGCGCCGAGCTCGGCGACCTTACGGGAAAAGACGCGCATCACATCGATCTCGTCTTTGAGGGAAGAAACAGCGGTGTCTTCGAGACCGTCCAGTTCACGCGAAGGGAGGCGGCGGGAATAGAAGCCGTACTTGAGGGCGTTGGTATTGCCGGGCTGCGCGCCCCGTTTCCGCTGCTCCTCCATCGCGGCTGGAGCGGGGAACGGGCCTGGCTGAACACGAGCGGGCGGGCGCAGGTCTTCGGCCCATTCCGGCAGCGGGGCGGCCGCGGGGGCGAATGGGGCTGGGGGAGCGGTTTGGGG
>JAAYWB010000108.1 GCA_012516855.1 Candidatus Cloacimonadota bacterium | reverse complement strand
TTCCGGCCTCCGGCCGGGTATTTTGCCTTCAATCCTGCTGATCACAAAGGGGTTGAGGTGATTGACATGCGGTAAAGACAGCTATATGATGCAGCGTGATTTCATAATAATAGGTGCCATGATCATGGTGCTGATCATTGTTTACATGATCATGAGGCACCGTACTGACAAGATCAGGTCAACCCGCAATAACCGGATCAGGTTCAGGCGGAACCAATGACAATAGAATGAGAAGTGCGCAGTTGTGCCTTCCACCCTGCAGCTATTGTCCATGCCGGGCACACATAATAAAAGCCGCTCCCTTCCGGGAGCGGCAAATTATAATCTGATAAACGGGTGAGTGCCCCTTGAAGGGAAGGCACTCCCGTTTATTCACGTAATCTGTTATTATGGTGTCATCAGCTTGTTATAGCTTCTTTCACTGTCAGGAACAGGCCAGATATATGCCTGTGATGTGGAAGGAACAGCTCCAACCGTACCGAATCCTGCACTTCCTTTACCCGGTATTGTCAACCCCAGTCTCAAAAGGTCCATGTTGCGGAGACCTTCTCCAAGAAACTCAATATTTCTCTCCTGCAAAATAGCGGTATAGAATTCATCAGCAGAGGCAAAATCAGCAATATCGTATGCGCCGGTCTCAAAGGAGCGTACTCTTACAGCATTGAGCAGGTCAATTGCTGCCTGTGTGACGCTGCCCCCGTCGCGAACGATTCCTTCAGCACGATTAAGCAACACCTCAGCCCATCTGATCACCGGCACATAGTCAGACCTTGTACCCGTATCAGTATATTTGGAAATATATGGTTGTCCATCACTTGCATTAACCCTGATCATGATCTTCCTTGCATCGGTATCATCCATAGCATTATAGAGTGAGCCATCGCCTGTCACAAGGTAGTAAGACTCTCCGGATTCCGGATCAAAATAGTGAGCCAGGTGGTTCTGTGTTCCGGCGTTGTTAGCCGTCGTATGAGGCAATGAGAAAACAGACTCTTTGGTTGAATGAGGTGATGCAAAGATGCTTGCGTAGTCAGCAACAAGTGCATTGCTGACACCTGAAGTGGCATCGAAAGGAGCAGCGGCAGGAACAATCTTGGCTGACTCACTTACAACTGCGCCCCAGTTGTGCATGTGCAGATAAACCCTTGTCTTGAACGCAATTATTGTGTTCTTGTGGATCCTAGTTATGTTCAGATGTCCGTTGCCATAATCTGAGATTGCCATTCCTTCAGCGTCATTGAGGTCCTTCAGAATCTGCGTGTAGACTTCTGATACCTGACTGGGTGCCAGATCATTGTCTGCTGCTGATTTGTTGGCTTTAAGCCTCAGGGGAAGACCGCGGTTTGCACCATTGCCCATATGATAAGGCTTTGAATACATCTGCAACAGGTCAAAGTAACAGAAAGCCCTGATGGTGAGTGCTTCACTCCTGTACTGATCATATTCTGCCTGACTGATAACTCCGGAAAGCTTGCCTTCATCCCATGCGTTTGTCAGGCCTTCAAGGAAGACGTTGACTACGTTTACCGTCTGATAGGTGTTGTTCCAGAAGTTCTGAACCTCGTTCGTGGAACTAATGACTGAATGGTTCCATGTAGCGTACAGTGTTACAAGGTTGGAACTGTTGGGCAGAAAGTTGTCACATCTGAGGTCATTGTAAGCAAGGAAACGACCACCAAGGTGCCAGCCATTCTTGAGAGAGGCATACATACCGTTAACCTGATTCGCAATTCTATCCTTGGATTCAAACACGGTAAGATCAGAAAGTGAGGTTATCGGTGCCGGATTCATCCATTCATCCTTGACACAACCGGAAATCAACAATACTAATGCCAATATTATTGAGCCCTTGATTATTTTTTTCATATCTGATTCTAAATTAATTGGTTAAAATGACACGTTCACTCCAAAGGTATATGTCCTTGCCTGGGGAGCAGTGTTCCTGTCAACACCCGGTGCAAGGTTGGAATCAGTGTTTGTTGAAACCTCTGGGTCAGAACCGGAGTACTTTGTAAACACTAATGCATTGAATACCTGACCGTAAACTCTGATACTTTCAATATTAATCACGCCAGGAAGAACATTCTTGAATGTGTATCCCGCTGAAATGCTCCTGACTTTCATATAGTCACCCTTCTCTATATTCTCAGAGATAGGAAATGATGATCCGTTGGAGATATTGTCACCCATGACAGGCTTCGGAATATTTGTGATGTCACCAGGCTTTTTCCATGCTGTTTCATATACCTCCACCGAGTTGTTCCACCACCTCTGGTCTCTCATGCCTGCCTTTGATCCTGAATAGATATAGAAACCCAAAGCATAGGTAAGGTTGAGAGAAACATCAAAGCCTTTGAACTCGAGATTATTGTCAATACCACCATAGAACTTCGGCAGTGGTGAAGCAAAAGGAACAGCGTCAGATGCAGTGTTCACTGCTGGAGCTATCTGACCGTCTGAACGGAAGGTCCATCTTTCTCCGGCCGGGGCTGAGTGATCATAAAGAACCTCCTTGCCATCGGCATTAACATAGACTCTTCTTCCTGTCTGCGGGTCAACACCACGGGTTTCAACTGCGAGAAGGTTACCTACAGGAAGACCTACAACAGTGATGTTGGTTGTTTCGAGATCAGCTGTCGAGGTTCTTATCTCATCAACTCCGGGAGCAAGCTCAGTTACTTCATTCTTTAAAGCCGTAAAGTTGAAACTGGTAGTCCAGTTGAAATTAGTTCTGGTTATATTGTAACTGGTAAGAGAAAACTCAAATCCCTTGTTGAACATTGATCCGACGTTTGCAGGTATCGAGTTGCCAGGTATACCCTTTGAAGGTGCCTGGGGAACATTCAGGATAAGATTGTTTATATCATTATAGAAGTAGTTAAGATCAGCCTGCAACCTGTCATTCAGCAGGCCAAAGCTGAGACCGACATCATACTTGTCACTGGTCTCCCACTTCAGGTCAGCATTACCTGCCTGTGAGAAATAAAGGGTTGGCTCAGCACCATAAAGGCTGGCACTGTAGAGGAAGAGTGAACTGTAGTTCCCGATACCGAACATATTCCCCACACGACCGTAGCTCAGCTTAAGCCTCATATCAGAGAAAATATCATTCAGGCCCGAATTGGCTATGAAGCCTTCGTTTGAAATGTTCCACATGAATGAAACCCCGCCGAAGTTACCCCACTTGTTATCCTTCGCGAGACCGCTGTAACCGTCTCTGCGGAAGCTGCCTTCAAGGTAATATTTCTTATCCCAGTTGGCTGTAACACGGCCAAAATATGATTCGTAGAAGTTTTCCCCGTAACCACCGCCGGGAATACCATAGGCTGTGGTCCAAGAGCCTGCAAAGGTGGTAAAGAACGGGTCGGAGACACCTGTCTTGGTAGCGTTCCAGCTGCGTCCCACTGTACGCTGCTGCTCAAGACCTGCAAGAATGCTGAAATTGAGTCTCTCCATCAATGTTAAGTTGTAATTGGCAGTGTTGGTCCAGGTCCACCTCTTGTCCTTACCGGTCCAGTTATAGGCGTATCCATTATAGTTGTATCCGTCACCTCCGATCGGATGCCAGAATGTGGTTGTTTCCCTGGCCAGGTTGTCCATACCGTAAACAGTCTTCAGAATTAAACCCTTGACAGGCTGAAAGGTGGCAGTGAGTGTTGCAAGTAACCGGTCAGACTCTGTAGTGTGTTTGTTGGTCTCGAATATCTGTCCGGGGTTGTGGTAACCAAGACCTGCTGCCAGACCTGTACCCATTCCGCCTATACCTGACGCATAGAGGTTATATGAGCCGTCATTCAGGAAGGGTGCAATGATCGGGGGAAGCACGAATGCAAGACGTGCTGCACCTGCCGTGGCAAAGCTTGAACCGGTATTGGGTGACTCAGTGTAACCGTTCGTATATGCAACGTTGGCACCTATTGACAGGTTCTTGAAAATCTTGTGGTCAATGTTCATCCTGGCATTCTTCCTGTTATAGAAGTTTTTCTTTACCATACCATCCTGATCAGTGTAACCAACTGAAAGGTAATAGGAAGTTGTAGGAGACGACCCTGAAACAGTTATGGCATGGCTGTGCTGCGCACCCTTCCGGTAAATATAATCAGCCCAGTTGGTGTCAATGGGTTTGCCGTCAGGACCGTTGACCGAGTGCAGTGGAGCACCTGAACCGGCATTGGTATATGCAAGGTTTTTATGTGCCAGATACTGCTCGGCATTCATCATGTCAAACAACCTGTAAGGCTCTGTCCAGCCTGCAAATCCGTCATAGGTAACCTTTGTTTTGGCGCCGCCGCCACGCTTGGTTGTTATGAGGATCACACCGTTGGCAGCCCTTGAGCCGTAAAGAGCTGTCGCAGAAGCATCCTTGAGGATCTCCATCGACTGGATATCTGCCGGGTTGATGTCAGCCAGTGAGTTCTGGATAGCAGTACCCCCGATGTTTCCGGTGAAGACGGGAACTCCGTCAACAACTACCAGAGGGTTGGAGCTTGAGGTGATTGAGTTGAACCCCCTGATACGGATAACAGGCGGGTTGTTGAGTACACCGTTGGGGAGCGTGATCGATACACCTGCAGCCTTACCGGCGAGAGCCTGGTCAAAGCTCTGCAGGTTCATCTTGGCGATGTCACCTCCGCTAACTGTTGAAATGGCTCCTGCTACGTCACGCTTCTGAGCAGTACCGTATGCCACAACTATGACCTCGTCAACGTTGAAAACGTCCTGCTGCAAAACAACATCTATTCTGTTCTGGCCGGAAAATGGTTGCTCCTGGGTCACATAACCGACAAAGCTGAACACCAGAGCCCGGGCCGAAGCAGGTACCTGAATGGCGTAAGATCCGTCAGATCCTGTAATAGTCCCAAGGGTAGTTCCCTTTACTGTCACAAAGACGCCAGGCAGTTCTGTTCCGTCATCAGAACTGGTGACCTTTCCAGTGACAAGCGTAGTCTGCCCCATGACAAGAGAGCATGTCATCAGCAGCAATGAAAAAAACAAAAAGATCTTTTTCATACTTTGATTGTTTAGGTTAATAGGGTTTTCGTGAAATGGCTCACGAGGGCAAAAATAACAATATTTCTTAATTTCCAACATTTGTAGGATTTTTTACCCTGACAGGAGAGAAATCCATGGATCAAATCAAGACATACTAAATGGCACGGAGGGACCCTGACTCAGAAGGTCTCCTCCT
>JAAYWB010000107.1 GCA_012516855.1 Candidatus Cloacimonadota bacterium | reverse complement strand
TTCGCTTAAAATATGAAAAAACGAGCCTCGAATTTAGGATTCCGAGAAGATATTTATCGTTTAGAGAGATAAAATATACCGTGTTGCCGAAATGTATGTTTTCTTCGTCAAATGAAAACCTGCTCTCTTTCGCGATATCGGGATAAACGATTTTCGGTTTATTTATCTCGTGATAATATTCAACGGTATCTTGGATTTCGTACCATTTATAAGAGCCTGGCTTCCTTCCATTCCACTCTTTGCCTTTCCATCCTTTGGGCTTAGGCATAAGCCGGTCTTTAAATTGCAATAAATATTTTTCAATAGCCGGATAATCAGTGATTTTGGTTCCGCGTCTCGTAAAAATTAAATATCGGTTCTTAAAATTAATTCGATATTTCCTGATATCATCACCGACAACGAAGGGTTTGATGAGTTCGGCGCTTTTTTTATCTTCCCTAATAAGTCGATCCCGTGTGGCTTTATCAATAACGAATGCTTCATTAAGCCCTGTTAATATACCCCGATAAATTTTTCCTTTAACATAATCTCCAAGGGGGATGCCCATTTTCTTGATTTTTTCAAAGACTTCGATTTCTTCCGCCTTGGCCAACGTCCAGTTGTCCCCGGCCAAAGATCTCTCGTCAAGCGCAATCCCAATTTCTTTAACTTCTTTTTCCAGCGATTGAAAATCGAGCCTTTTTATAGGCGCGTAAATGAATTTTTGTCTATCAGGTTCCAAATTTGTCGTTAAAAAATCGCCGGGAACGTCGCGGCCCCTTCAAAAACGGGCAGTTCGCCAAAATCTATAATCTGCTCGATTGTCGTGTGCTTGGAGATAAATGAACGAAGCGCGTTTCCATAATTCGCCCGCATGAATTTATTAGAACAAATCATTCCGAACGATCCGCCCTTTTTAAGCAGCAAATGCGATTTTTCAATGAAATACGTATAAAGATCCGCGGTTCCGGCATAGCTCGCATACGCGTTTTGGGCATATTCCTTGAACCGAGGGCCGAGAGTTTCCTGCCTGACATACGGCGGATTGCCGATCACGCAGTCGAAACCGCCGGCTTTCATGGCTTCCGGGAAGCCCGCGTTCCAATCGAACGGATTCACCCTCTTCAATTCTTCTGGATCAGGGATCAGCCTTCCGCTGAAATAATCCGGGCCGATCAGCGAGTTGCCGCATTTGATGTTGTTGGACAGGTTCGGCAAGGCCCGTGTTTGGAAAAGCTTCATTTGGTCGCCGAAGGTCTGGTCGGTCTCCCCTTCCAGGACTTTGAGCAGAAGCGAGAGCTTCGTGACTTCGACGGCCTGGGGATCGATGTCCACGCCGAAGACGTGCGTCGTCAAAATCCGCTTCTTTTCCTCGATGGTCAACCGCCAATCGCCCTTGCGGCTGTCCTGATAAACCGCCTTTTTATGGGATTCCGGCTTGTGGCCCTGGTACCACGTCAAGCAGTGGTCGAGCAGCCGCTGGTATGCCCCCAGGAGAAACGAGCCGCTTCCGCAGGCCATGTCCAAAACCCGAAGCGGCGGCCCGTTTTTCCCGCCGGCCAACTGGGCCGGGCTTTTGTCTTCGATCTTTTTTCCGACCGTGTTTTTGACGATATAGTCCACGATGTAGGCCGGCGTGTAATAAACGCCGCCGGCTTTCCGCACTTCGGGCTTCTCCTCGATTTTGGCCTGGTGGCCTTCGGTCAGGCGGATGACCTTGCCCAGGAACCGTTCGTAAACCGTGCCCAATATTTCGACGGGCATGACGCCGAATTGGTAGGGCGATCCGTATTCAAAATAGAGGCTCTGGAGGATCGGTTTGATCGCCTTGTCGTCGATTTTCAGGCACGGCGTGAGCCGGTCGGGCGCCTCGGCTACTCCCGGCTCCCGCTCGAAGTGGAACAGGCCCGAGTTGTACTTGTCATCCGCCTTCCGGCAGAGGACGCGGACGAAATGAGCGTAGATTTCCGTCCGCTCGCAGAGCTTCAGCAATTGCTCGAAGGGCTCGATGCCCCGGTCCTCGGCCATCCGAAGAAAGACGATCCGGTCGATGGTCAATTGAACCGCGAGGTTCAAGTCGTCCAGGGACAGGCCGGGATTGCGGAGGGCGATGTTGCGGGCCAGGACGTCGCGCCAGCCTTCGATTTCCTTCAGGAATTCGGAGTCCACCTCCGACGTGCCGCGCTTCCGCTTGGAGGCCGCGTACTGGTCGAACGCTCCCGACCAGACCGCCTCGCGGGAGAACACGTCCCACAGCTCCCGGAAGCGGTCGGGGTATTCTTCCGCCCGGAAATACTGGATGCGGGAGTAAGACGCCTTCTCGCCCGGTTTCGGCCGCGGGCCGCAATCATAGACGCCCAGCTCCTCAAAATCCGTCAGGATGGAGAGGGCGACCCTCGCGCTGAAGCCGTACCGGCGGAGCTGGTAGGCCGGCCCGGGATCGAGGTTGATATTGATGCCGCATTTTTTAGCCTCGGCGAAGAATTTCGGCTGGGCGCCGACCCGGAAGGTGTAATCGGGGGCTTTCTGCCGGCCTTCGATCTCCAAACTGTCTTCAGGGACGACTTCGCGGTACTGCGGAGCGATCATCGCGGCGTTGCGCACGTCCCAGCCCAGCGAAATAAAAAACGGGTCGATCAGTTGTTGGCGGATATGGGCTTCTTTGACGCCGGGAGCCCGGAATTCCAGCTCGTTCGTCTCGAAGAAACGGCACAGCTTGGCGACTTCGTCCTTCCCCTGATCGAACGATTTGCTCATAAAACCCTTCCTTTTTAATTATCTTATGATTCCGGGCGGAGGAATTCAAGGCGTTGGAAAACCGCGGCCCGACAGCGGTAAGAGTCGGGGGAATGGATCTTTGCGACGGAAGGACGCGGAGAGACGCCGGATCGAATCGGCATCGCCGGACTTGCGAGGGCGAGAAAATCCGGCCTTTTACGATGTCGAGGCCGGCGGATTTCATGAAAAAGCGGGCCGCGGACCGGAGGGAGGGAAGGGAGAGATAACGAAGGCGGCCCGGGC
>JAAYWB010000106.1 GCA_012516855.1 Candidatus Cloacimonadota bacterium | reverse complement strand
TGCAGCTTGGAGCTGATGGTGTATTCGTGGGTTCAGGGATCTTCAAGTCTGAGGAGCCAGAGGCAATGGCAAAGGCAATCGTCCAGGCAGTGCATAATTTTGATAATCCGGAACTCCTGGCCCAGGTTTCTAAAGGTCTTGGTGCAGCCATGAAGGGTCTTGATGCGACATTAATTCCAGAGGGAGACGTTCTGTAGGTTCGGGGCTGGTAGTTCCTGTACGAGAAAGCGGGCTAATTGATCCAATTTTCAAGGAGGCGAGGGGGAGGATGTACAGCAGACAGTCTTTTTAAAACACGATGAGTTCTCATGCGTCATCTATTAAGCCCTATTTTAGCGGCAGCTTTTGCTCGATTCTCAAAGCATTTACATCACAAATCCCTAATCACAGGCAAAGGAGCTCACTTATGGCAAGATTAGGGCTGAAGGATATCACCGTCTCCTATGGGACCAACGGAAAAAGAACAACTGCGCTGCATAACATCAACCTCAACATTGAGGATGGCGATTTTGTCTCGCTGATCGGCCCAAGCGGTTGTGGAAAAAGCACTCTGCTTGACCTCGTGGCAGGTCTACGCACCCCCTCCAGCGGCCAGGTACTCATCGACGGCCACGAGATTTGCGGTCCTGGGCCTGATCGAGGCATGGTGTTCCAGGATTATTCTCTCTTTCCCTGGATGAGCGCTCTGGAAAACGTGCGTTTTGCTGTAGAGCATTCATGGGCGAGAACCGATAAGGATGAGTCGCTTGAAATAGCCAATCGATATCTTGATGTCGTAGGGCTGTCCAGCTTCCGCCACAAATACCCAAATACTCTCTCCGGAGGAATGCGCCAGCGCCTGGCCATTGCCAGGATGTTCGCCATGAATCCGGAGATCTTTCTGATGGATGAGCCTTTTGGAGCTTTGGATTCGCTCAACCGGGTATTCATGCAGGACCTCCTGGTTCGTTTGTGGTCTAAAGACGCAAAAAGAAAGACCGTGCTCTTTGTCACTCACGATGTAGATGAAGCCATCTTGCTCTCGGATAAGGTTGTGGTCATGACGCCCACTCCCGGAAAGATAAAAGAGGTCGTGAAAGTGCCCTTTTCCAGGCCTAGAAAGAGGCAGAGCCTTTTCGTGAGCCAGGATTACATAATCCTCCGCTCCAAGCTCCTGGCCCGTTTCAGCGAAGAGATGCAAAAGGACCTGGAAAAACAGGAGAAGGAGCTAATCACCTCTCAGATGCATTGAACAACAGCTCTGCTAATATTAAAAGCGCTGTCAGCATCTAAGGAAATATCACTCAAGAGTGCGGCATGAGAGGCTGCTGGATTATTGTAGACGATGGAAGCGGCGCTATCCTGGTCGACCTTGAGCCCAACAATTTCACCATTCCTCTGAATCAGGTAGGCAATACTGCACAAGTCTATGGAAATGTGACTCTGGTTGAAGGAAAAAAGAAGCTGAAATTCGTTCCTGGATCGCCGTACATCATCGGCAAGAAGGTGGAGATCTCCGGCGAGATCAAACAGCCCCTGGTCTTAACTGG
>JAAYWB010000105.1 GCA_012516855.1 Candidatus Cloacimonadota bacterium | reverse complement strand
TTTCCTTTCAGGTCAGTGGTAGTAATGCGGACCACGCACGTTGGCGTGATCCAGGGGGAGAGCGGTCTGGGCCGTTGCCGTCAGGCGCTTGAT
Source organism: Candidatus Cloacimonadota bacterium (assembly GCA_012516855.1). NCBI lineage: Bacteria > Pseudomonadati > Candidatus Cloacimonadota > Candidatus Cloacimonadota bacterium. Next base: position 2,534 of record JAAYWB010000105.1, on the reverse strand, counting down.
GTCCAGGCCATGCTTCAAGATGGATTTCAGGCTGCCGTAGGACAGCGCATTGATGTCGATGGCCCGTTCGCACGCCGCCTCCAGGCGGGCCTCACCATAGGCCTTCGATAGACGCAGAATGCCCAGGCAACTGCGGTAACCCTGTTGCGGATGGCGACGTTGATGCAGGACATGTTCGATGACGGCTTTGACGTGCGGTCCAATACGGCCGGCCCAGTCCAGCAGCCGAGGGGCATTCCAGCCCTGAACGGATTGATGGGCCGGCGTCATGTGGGCATCGACGGTGGTATGCCGCCCCTTCGCCGCACTCCGCACATGGCTGGCGATGCGGTTCCCGCGATGAAACAGTTCGACGGTTGTATTTGTGAAACGGGCATCGACCTTCTGCCGGGCGAAGCGGTAAGGCACGGAGTAGTAATGGCCGGCGATTTCAACGTGGTAGTCGATACCGACCGTCGCCACCTTCCATTCGGCGAATTCGTAACGCGATTCCGGCAACGGGCGTAAGGCCGGGCGGTCCATCTCGGCAAAGGCACTTTCCCGTGACCCCGGCAGTTTCTTGAAGGGGCGGCGATTCAGGGCCTGCATCAGTTCGGCAATGTGCCGATTGAGCTCACTGAGGCTGAAGAATCGCTGATTCCGCAGGCGAGCAAGCACCCAGCGCTCGACGAGCAGAACACCCGCTTCCACCTTGGCCTTGTCTTTCGGGCGATACGGCCGGGCCGGCACGACGGCGGTGGCGTAATGGACGGCCAGGTCGCGATAGCTGGGATTGAGCTCGGGGTCGTAATGGCAGGCTTTGTTGACGCCACTCTTCAGATTGTCGGGCACCAGCATGGCCGGCACACCGCCGAAGAATTCCAGTGCTCGGACATGACTGCCAATCCAGTCCGGCAGTGCCTGGCTCCATGTGGCGTCATAATAGGTGTCCCACGGGGATTTCCTTCGGTCATAATTCGAGGCGCCGAGGACGGCAACGAAGATGGCCGCCTGGCGGATTTCGCCGGTCAGCGGGTCGGTGACTGGAACGGTCGGGCCGGCGTAATCGACAAACAACTTCTCGCCGGGTGTGTGGGTCTGGCGCAGACTGAGCGACAAACGCCCAGCCCAAACTCGGTAGTGGTCGCAGAAGCTGCTGTATTGATAGCCGTCCGGGTGCTCGCTCTTGTACTCCTGCCAGAGCAGGTCGAGCGTCACGCCTTTCCTGCGCAGTTCCCGCTGCACGCCGGCCCAGTCGGGTTCCGGTCGACGGGTTGCCGAGGGCGCCGACGGCGGGTAGAGCAGCGCCTCGATGCCGGCTTCAGATACTCCAGCCGGCAGCGGATAGCTCAATCCGGCCAGTTTCGCCCGACGGAGAATCTCCCCCACCGTCGTCGGTGAGGAATCGACTGCCCGGGCAATCTCGCGGTGACTGCGACCGTCCGCAACGGATAGCCGTAATACTTCAAAAATCTTGCGCATGGATAACCTGCTATTCGCCATGTGGTCCTCGGCAAATGCGCTGAGGGTGCCACGGTTATCCCGCGTGCTACGTTATGACTTTGGGCTGTCCAGATTCCGTCGGAATCGGTGTCCAGTTTGCCTCGGAATCAGTGTCCAGGTTCCGTCGGAATGACTGTCCAGTTTGGGTCGGAATTCGCACATGGCCGGCAGTTTGCGCTGACGCTGCCAATCCACTACCGCCTGGATGAGTAATCAGGTCGCTATACTCAACGGACCAAGCGCCGTTTCGTGAAATCCGAAGCTACCTTTTGCTGCATCCTTGAGGTAGTGTTCGAGGCAGTGGGTTACGCTGCGGAAGGCGATTTCACCCCACGGAATGTCATTCGGCTGCAGCAGGGCAGCCTCGAGGCTTTCATCCCCGGCCGAGTGCTCGGGTGTGGCGAGATGGCCGCGATAGAAGAGATGAACCTGATTTATATGCGCGATGCTGACCATCGCAAATGGCGCTTCAACAATGATCCGTGCGCCAGCTTCCTCGTGTGTTTCACGACAAGCCGCTTCGGCAGTGGTTTCACCATTTTCCATGAAGCCGGCAGGCACCGTCCAGAAGCCACGTCGCGGTTCGATGGCGCGGCGGCAAAGAAGAATACGACCCTCCCAGGTTGCGACGCAGCCGACGATGAGCCGTGGGTTCTCATAATGAACGTGACCGCAACGGCAGCAGACGTGCCTGGGGAGGGTGTCGCCGGCGGGAATCTCGAAGGAGAGGCCAGCACCGCAGTGAGTGCAGAACTTGATCATCGAATGAGCGCGTTCGGGATGGTGCTCGCAGTTTAGCATCGCGCTCGAACGGGACTTGTAAATTGCGACGAGGGCATGGATCAGCTTGCAAATTCGTTACGATACGCGACAAGATGGCTGGCACAAGGAAGGAAATCACCCTTGCAGGTGTTCGCGGGGGCGTCAATCAGGCGCTAGATGTTGCCAACTTCCCGAAGCTTTTTCAGATACCTTGAAATTCGGTGGTCCGTGGGCTGCCTAACGAAGAGGATGGCCGATCACCCGTGATTCTGGCTTGCTGGTCAGATGGA
>JAAYWB010000104.1 GCA_012516855.1 Candidatus Cloacimonadota bacterium | reverse complement strand
TCCTTGGTGGTGATCAAGGCTTCTCCCCGTATCGCAGTTCAAGCAGCAGGGTGATCTCGTGGATCGCCTTGCGCAAGTCTTCGGCTTTGGCCTTGTTGCCGTGGCGGCACATGCGCTTGATGACCGACCCCTCCAAGAAGGGGATGCCGTTCTTCTCGATGAACTCGACTGGCTGGATGGCGAAGTTGCGGTAATGATTGCCTGCCACCTGAGTGTCGAGGGCGCTTCTGGCGCGGCGGTTGATTTCGTCTTGGGCGTCCTCATACAACCGCGCCCGCACGCCATCCTGAAGGATCGTGCGGCCGTACTCGGTCAGCGAGTAGTTGCCGAGCGCCGTGTCGTTGAACAGCACGTTGCAAGCGACGGCCGCGCTGATGTCTTCCGCGCTCAGGCTCTTGCCTTGGGCGAAAGCGGTAGCCAGTTCGATGTGTCTCATTTGTTCCTCATGGCGACAAGACGCACGATGGCATCTGCCTGTGTGGTGATGGTGGCGCGCAACATAACAATCTGCTTGGTTACGCATTGGTAATCGACAAGCGGGACAGTTTGACCAGTCTCGTATTGCTTGAGCTTGGCTTCGAGATCGGCAATGCGCCATGCCTTAGACGCGGCACCAGCTTTGAAGCCAGCGTCCCAATGGTCATTGTTGGGGTCCATCACTTTCTCCTGTTGATGAATTGGTGCTGATTTCTTTCCCACCAGCAAAGTCACCGCAGAGGCTTCGGTTCTCGCCAATCCATCACAGGATGCCGGCGTGTTTCCCGGCATCACGGGTCAGGATTCAAAACCCGCCGAATGCCGTGGCAGCATCCCGGCGCCCGCCGAGGCTTTCGCCACGTTCGAGCAACTGGACGTTGTTCAGGCCGGCGGCCACACCGCGATTGCCCGCGGTGTCAAAGCCGTAGAAATTCACATCGACGCGGCCGTAGTCACCCGACTTGATGGGTTCCAGCAGCGGCTGAAGGTTCTCATCCACCACGCCCGGACGGTCTCCCGTGCTGGCGGTGAAGACCCAGCAGCCCTTGCATTCCGGGCCGAAGGCTTCGCCGGCGGGACGCAGGCCGTCACCGTCGTGGATCACGCTCTTGATGGCGCTGTAGAAGGTGGCAGGCTTGCCCGGGAACTTCTTGTGGGCAGCTTCCTTTTCCGCTTCACGGATGGCCTTGATGGTGGCCGTGTCCGACTTGGGCAGCAGGACGGTGACCGAGAACTTGTCCTCGTCGCGATCGTTCTTGCGGGGCTTGGCGAGGAAGGCGAAAGAAAACCTCACTTTACCGGTGACAATCTGAGTGCTCATACTGATTTCTCCTTAGAGAGTTGGACTGATTTACTGATTAAGAGATCGCACTATACCACAATGCGACAGGATTGTCAAGAGGCGAATGCCTCTTTTGCACCAGCGACAGGATCGTAAGCCTGCCGCTTGTCTTCTTCGGCAACGAGTATCGGCGGTGACACCCGCATTTTGACGAACGGTTTCAGAAAGTCATCGAACTTCCAACCGACGAGCCTGAGTTGCTTCGTGATCTCGCCCACGCCGAGCAGCTTCGCGGGGGCGTAGGCGTCGATGCCGAGTTCGGCAAGCGCCTTGGCAGCGCCGGCCTCATCCACGATGGTGCGGGTTGCCCGTCCTTCTACAAATTTCAGGCCCGGAAGAGCGTGACCGCGCTCGTGCGACTGGTCGGCAACCCAAGTCTCGATGTCCTTGAGGTATTGCTCGATCAGCGGGATGTGCTTGAACACCTGTACGATGACCGCCTCGTTCATGGTATCCACTTCAGGCTTGCATCCGTCGGCGAAGACCATTGCGGCGCTCGACTGAATGAACTCGCGGCGCTCGGCGCAGGTGGCGCGCACCCGACACCAGCGGCAGTGCTCGCCCGGGACCGCCGGGGCGCCGCCGGCATAGGCCGCCTCGACCTTCGGCCGGACTTCGGCAACCCACGCCTTCAGTTCATCGACGGTGAAGGTCTTGCTGACGATGCTGTCGCGCCGGGGCTGGACGATGATGACCTCGACGAACTCGACCGGACAACTCGCCAGCCATTCCAAGGTGTCATAGCCACCCCACCCGTAGAGGTTAAGCTGCGAGTTGCCATCGGCATCCACGAGAATGCCGAGACCGAACTTGAGGTCGATGATCCGCATCGTGTGGCCTTCAACGATGACCGCATCGGCCGTGCCCCATACCCCGTGCAACGGGAAAATCTGCAACGTCTGCTCCACGAACAGGTGCGAGTTCCCGTTCATCTTCGAGCGGACGAACTTGAGGTATGTCTCGACATGCGCGCGGAAGTCGGCGGTGTCCCAGCGCATCCAGTCAGGGTGCGAAGGAGCATCGACCGCGCTGATCTCGTGGGTCAGGCAGTGCGCTGCCAAGGCGTGCGCGGCAGTGCCCTCGGCAGCCGCATCGCTGGCGCGGTCAGGGACGGTAGCCTCACGTTCGGGGGCGGCGCCGCAGACCAGCCAGCGATCGCTGGCGGACGGGGAAAGGCGGGCGTGCTCGCTCATCACCGTGCTCCCTGCGGACCAACGTCGCCGCTGTACTTGCCGGACTTAGCATCGTAGCCGTGCTCTTCGGCCAACGGTTTGATGCGGTGGAAGCGAAGCTGGACGATGCAGTCGCCGGCACGCAGGTTGATGGCGTGATAGCGCAGGACGTTGCGCAGTTCGAGCGTCAAGTGGCCGCTATATTTTGGATCACCCCACCCTGCCAGCAGGTGTTGGATGCCCATGCGGGCCGCCGACGAGCGCAGCATCACGTCGCAGCAGATGTCGTTCGGCAGGTTCAGCTTTTCCTTGATGCTGGCGAGGCAGAAGGCGCCGGGATCGAGGACGATCCCACCACGGAACTCGTTGAACTGCGGCGTCATGCCGTGCTCGTTGCGCCGGCTGAAGTCGCAGATGTGATGGAAGCCCGCGTGATTGTGCGGGTGACGCATCTCCGCGAGGAAGGTGTCGGACAGCGTGACGTTGAGGCTGGCGGGGTTGATGTTGATGTATTCCCCGCCCTCCACAACACCAGCATCCAACAGCCCCGCGATCTCCGCGTGGCCAAGGATGCCGGTATCGCTCATTGCTGGTCCAGCCAGTCGTTGAACGCAACCAGCGCGTCCGGACTCAGGGTGGAAATCAGCGTGCCGCCTAACTCGCGGATGTGATCGCGGATTTTCTCCGGCCCGATCTTCTTGGCGACGGCGGCGGCCTTGGTGTTCAACTCGGCCGGCGTCGGCACGCTAGAAGGGGATTCCGATGCAGGCTCGGTGGATGCAGTCTCCGACGGGGGCGTATCCTGCGGCTCGACAGGCGGGGTAGGTGCAGGCTGGTCTTTTCCCACTTCCGGCTCGGGATCGGGTTGGTTGCGAGCATGATCGTAGGCGTGTTGGCCGCGCTCTTCCGCTTCAGCAGCAGCAGCAGCGGCAGCAGCAGCAGCAGCATGGGCTTCAGCCTCAGCAGCATGGGCGGCAGCGTCAGCGGCAGCGTCGATCTCGGCCTTGGTCCGCCGGCGGCGCTTGGGTTCCGGCTTGCCGGTGAGGATGTTGATTTCCCCGGTGGCGGCCGACTTGGTGAAGTCGATATGTGCGGTCTCAGTGTCGATCACGGTGACTTCCGGCTCATCCAGTTCGGCCGGGTCGGCAGGCGCAGAGACAACGTAGGCGCCACGGTTCAGACCGAGGGCGGTGAAGAAGTTTCCGAGATGGATCAGTTCGGAATTGGTGGTGCTCTCATTGACAACGAGCTTGAGTTTCATGGGGTATTTCTCCTGTTGAATGAATTGGTCCGGGTGATTGAGTACGCTCACCCGGGAAGCGTCTTAGGCGCGGGCGGCTTCCTTCAGTTCGCCGGCCTTGATGCTGGCGGCACTGTAGTCCTTGAAGCGTGTCGCATCCTTACGATCACTCACCAGTTGCAGGCCGCCGGGGATGATGCTGACGAACTTGCGGGCCGCGGCATGGACGATGATGGCCTCGCCGGTACGAGTGAGTGGATCAGCACCGTAGCCCTCAGCAGGCTCGGTGGAAAGCGGGTACAGCGTGTCTTGCTGGAAATGGCCGTTCATTGCAGTTGCTCCTTGGGGATTGTGAATTCAGGTTCGACAACCGCTTCGCCGCTTGATTCCTTCTGCGCAGCGACCGCGGCCGCCGCACGCTCGGAAATATCCGCGAGGTCACGGAAGAACTCCGGGAGGGTCGGCGGCTTGCCGGTCAGGGCGTCACGCAGATTGCCGCGGATGAAGTTGGCGATGCCGACGACAACCTGCACGGTGAATTCCACGTCGTTGCTGTGACGAATCTCGACAATGCCGGACTCATCAGCATAGGCGTAGAACTCCTTCTTCGGCTTCGCCTGCTCGACGCCGTGCTCGTTGGTTTCGATGACTTCGCTCATTCTTGTTTCGCCTGTGCGGCCACAGTCTGAGCAAGCTCTTCGGCTTTCTTGGCATCGAACGCCTGAATCGCCAGCTTGACCGCGCTAAAGTGGCGCGGCTCGATGTGGTTGTCGCAGGCTTCGATAACGACGCCGACATTCAAATTGCCCGGGACAGGCTTCGTGTTGTAGATGCGGATCACGGCGACCGGGTTGCCGAACTCGTTCTCCGGATCATCCGGAACCAGATGCGGGATTTCATCATCCGACTCTTCGGTCGATGCCATCATTGCGGCCATCAGCTTCTCGAAATCGCTGGGCTCCGGCTTGATGCTCGGATTTTCGGCGAGGATCGCTGCGATGGCATCGAGGGTCAGACGCGGATCGCGCACGTCTTGGGTGCGGACGATCTCTTCGATGCGCTTGGCTTGGCTACGGGTCATACGATTTCTCCTGTTGAGAGTGGGGACTGATCACTGATTTAGAAAGCACACTATACCACAGTTAATGAGCTTTGTCAAGAACTTTTTACTTTGGTCTGAATACAACTCCTGCTCACGTTGAATTTATCGGCAAGTTGTTGTTGTGTCCAACCTTCGATTTTATACAAACGAACGATCTCAGCCACTTGAACTTCACTGAGTTTAGTGAGGCGGTCTTTAAGAGCTTGGCGCCTAGCATTTGCTAACGGGTTATTTTTCCAATATCCGCTTGTGTTTTCACGATGCTTCTCAACAACCTCCGGACGATTGTGTGCCAGTTTGGAAACAGCCGATCGCGCTGCCCTAAATTCACTATCACTCGTTGCGTTCTTCAGAATAACGCTATGGTTTTTTCTGTTATCCGGGTTGGACCAATGGTCGCGCATACGTTTTCCATTCGCCACCCTTCTTTCTTGGCTTTCCCAAGACTTGTAGATTGAATCCATACGAAGACGCCGCGTGTCAGGGTTTGACCACACTCGTCTTAGTTGCTCCGAAACCTTAGCTCGCAACCAATTTGGTGATACGCCGCTTCGTCCGACGTACATCATGTTTGCTGCAAAAATAAGGCCAAGGTGGCCCGGATGCAGTTTGGTTAAAAGTTTGTGCGCAAGGCGATGCTCTTTTGGCGTTAGCTTGACGATATTTGAGGTACTGTCGTCGCCGCCCAAACACCTTGGCACTACATGATGACGCTCATAAAAGACAGACGTGTGGGTGTGTCGAACCCTAGCTCTTTTGATGAGGTTGTTGTGGATGTTTTCATAGTTCATGTTTTCATAATACCACATCAACAAGGCTTTGTCAAGTCGGTTTTGCTGGACCAAATCTCACGGGATACGCCGATCCGGGTTGAACAGTGACTGTGCTCGGCACCTTCAGCGCGCCGAAGTTGGCCCGCATCAACGCCTCATTGACGTTCGTTGGCACGCCGCCGGGAAGGGTGAGCCGGCGTAACCATGTGGCGGCGTCTTTACTAACCACGCTCTGCTTGCGATGCCATAAGTTAAAATAAGAAGACGCCACCGGGTTCGGGCGGTTCGGCGCATAGTAGTCGGCAACCAGCGCATTGTCGCCGGCCCGGGTGACTGCCGTGCGGTACTCGACACGCTCGACCGGATAGGTCCGCGAGCCGTCATCGCCGATGATCACTCCGGAGATAACGATCTGCCCGGTGCGCGGGTCATATACCCGTTCGCCCGGAACGGGTGGCGGGAACTCCTGTCCGCAGTTGGGGCATTTGCGCACGCCAACCAAGCAGATGTGGAAACAAGCCTCGCAAAACTTGGTCGGTGCGTCGCCGCCACCAACGCGAGGCGGATGACCAACCACTTCATCGACAGGGCCATGCTCTTCAACCGCCCCCACAAAGTCACACAACAAGGCATCAGCTTTGGTCGGGTGAGTGCGCATAACGCGGCCGATCGCCTGCACGTAGATGAGCGGGGATTTCGTCGGACGGCATAACGCAAGCCCGTCGGCACGGGGCGCGTTAAATCCCACCAGCAAAGTATCGACCGCCACCAACCAGCGAATCTTTCCGGCACGGAACTGTTCAACGATTGTGTCGCGCTCGACCTTTGGTGTTGTGCCGACGATAACCTTGCTGCTGGGCAGCAAGGCCGCCAGATGTTGCGCGTGCTCAACCCCGGACGCGAACACAAGCACGCTCTTGCGCTCGGCGAAGATGCGCAGGATGTCGGCGGCAACCTTCTGGTTTTGGTCTTCGGTATCGACCGCCGCTTGCAACTCGTTTTGCTTGTAGTCTCCGGTCTTCGAGTCAATCCCGACACCGCTTACATCCAAACGAGTTGGCGCTTGGTAGCTGACCACGTTGCACAGAAATCCGTCACGCAACAACTCACCCATCGACACTTCAGCGCAAACACCAGTAGTGATCGGTTCCCTGAGCATGTGCAAATGCACCCCGCGACCATCGAAAGGACTTGCTGTCATCCCCATCACCCGCATTGCAGGGGAGTGTTTGCGCACATTGTCGATGAACTCCTTGTAGGCAGCATTGCCCCAATGGATTTCGTCAATGATGAGGGTGTGGATGCGCGGCAGCTTGTGCCAGTGCTTGCGTACCGATTGTATGCCAGCCACGATGATCGGACCTTTGGTTTCCTTGCGCCCGATGCCGGCGCTGAACACCGACACGTTCAAATGGTGGGGCATTTCCTCGGCGGTCTGAGCGACCAACTCCTTGCGAAACGTGACAATCAGCACGTTGCCGACTTTGGCGTAATGAGTAGCCAGCGCCGCTGAGATCAGAGACTTGCCACCACCCGTCGGCACCACAATGGTTGGTGCCGAGTCCGGGTAGTTGTCGATATGAGAGAGCGCCAAGTCGATGACGCGCTGCTGGTATGACCTAAGTTTGAGCATCGCGTAGCCTCCTATGTGTCGGGTGAAGTTCGTCCTTGGCTTTTAGGTAAGCGGTGTTGGCCGCGGAAGGAGAACTAAACAAACCAAGGTACTTTGTTCTATGTCCATGACCTATTGTTGAATACCAACGACCGATGGAAGCATTCCAATATGCACCCAGCAAGCCGGATTTGTTGTTGCTATTTGGACCCCCGATGTTCTGTATATTTTCCTGACAGGTGGCGTCGCGCAGATTTGAAATTCGGTTGTCGCTACGATCACCGTTGATGTGGTCGATGGTGTTGTCCGGCCAATCACCGTGGGTCAAAGCCCAAGCAATGCGGTGCGCGTATCTCGGAACGCCCAAAATGTTAATGACCCGATAACCGTCCTTGCGAACGTAACCTACGGTGTTTTTTCTCCTGCCCTTGCCCGGAACAAGCCAAGTAAAACCGCCGGTGTCAGGGTTGTAGTCCAACAAGGTTTTCAATTTTTCAATCGTCAGCGTCATAGTCCCTCGAACTCACAGTATTGAACAGGCCGATCAATATCCACGTCGGACTCGACCGGCAGCAGATCAGCCTTGGCAACCGGGATGATCTTCTTCAGGCGGTTGCCGTAGATCGGATGGATGTCGATCTCAAGCCGCACCTGTCCGCCCTTCATGTTCTTGGGCAGCCACGTGTGGTGCATCATGGCGATCGTCAGGGCCGCGATCTGGCTGTTGAACATGCGTAGCCTCACGCGCTCGCCGCTGGGCAGCACAGTGGCGTGCAGGTAGCACCGCTCGCCCTCGATCTTGAGGCCGTGCAGCAGGGTGTGGTATTGGCCGGCGGCGATCATTCTTCTGGCCGCGTATGGTTGTGGGTGATGCCTGCCCAAACACTCCCAAGGAACAAGAAAGCGAGGCGCTGCATCGCATTCCAAGCAAACGGGTTTGTCTCATTGAGGACGAAGGCGAAGATCACCCACGTCCAGACGAAGGAGAACCAGACCGCCACCCAGCGCAGAAAGGTTTTGCTCATTTGCCCACCCACTTCCACAAAGCCTGCGGCCGACCGCCTCGGGGGCCAAGGACCGAGCCGTCACGTTCGATGAGTTGGTAATGGACCAGCTTGTTCATCATGCTACGGACCGACACCTTGCTGCGCTTGGTGTAGCGTGCGATCTGCGGCGTGGTGGCGGCGCCGCCAAGCTCGGCAAAGATCACCGACCAGTATTCGTCGGCCTTCCTCTTCCACGTGCCGGCCGCGGTTTCCTCTGCTTCTTCGGCAGGAGCCATCGACAGCACGGTCGAGATGCAGGTCGCGAGCACGCCGCGGGAGCGGTGCGCCTCGTTCCAGATTCTTTCTTCAAAGGCTTCCATCATGCCGACACCCCGAGCGCGACGAAGATACAGATCACCAGCACGGCTAGGCCGGCCAGCGCCACGGCACATCCGGGCCGGACGATCTCTTCCGCGAACGGCAGTTGCCGGTGCGGGTCGCGGCGAGCGTATTGCTGCGGGCGATAGTAAGGGCTGGTGCAGCCGATGCGGGTTTTCATTTCCCTTGCTCCGGAGGTAGGGTGGCAATCAACGTCGGGGTTCTGAGGCTTCTGATCATTGCCAGCCGGTCGATGTACGGCTGTGCGGCTTTGGCGTACTCGGCTTGCAGTTGCGCGATCATCTCGTGCAGGAGGCGTTCGTGCTCAGAGATGTCGTTGAAGTCGTAGCGCAGGTCGAGCGGCATTTCAGTTCTCCTTCGCCGGCCGCTGGTGTGCTGCCCAAGTGTCAAGCTGCTCCTGCGACATTTCCGACGGGCAGTATTCCAGCATCAGCGCATCGACCTCGGCTTGCTTGGCGGCGAGTTGCTGGCGCAGTTCATTTTCAGTATCACGCAGTGCCTTTGCATACGCACTACGAACGTCATCTGCCACTACTTGAAGGCGAAGATTTTCATCCAGTGCTTCAGTGAGTTGCTGGCGCAGTGCAGCAATCTCTGCTTCGCGGCTGGCGCGACCAGCGGAAAACGCGGCTTCGCACATTTCAGCGTGTTTTCTAGGGTCGATCACAGCATCGGGTTCCTGTAGATGGGGTAAGGGTTGGAAGCCGACCACGCCTCGGCATGGAGCGTGCCGTCGCTGTCGATGTAACCGGCCGGTTCCAACACGTCGAACAACCGAGCGATGAACGCCTTCGCCCGACCCATGTTTATTGGATCGAGAATCTGACCGGTCGCCCACTTGTGGATCGCGGTGATCTGTTCGTCAGTGATCATTTGGCCACCCACTTCCACATGACAGCCGGCCGACCGCGGCCACGATTGTCGATGTCCGAGTCGATGCCAGCCCGCTCGACAATGCCCCGTGCAAGGAACTGCCCGAGTTGGGCATGGACCGAGCGCGGCGTGCGGCCAGTGGCTTCAGCGATGGCCGTCGTGGTCATCACCCTGCCCTTCAGCACATCCCTGATCTTGGGGTAGGTCCAGTGCGCACCTTGGCTCATGGCAGCACCCTCGAAAGCCAAATCACCAGCGAAGCGGCGCAGAGAGCGGCGCCGATGAAGACGCCGGCTTGGGCCACACGGTCGGCCCAATTGAAGGCCCGGCCGGGGTTGCCCCACATGATCCCGAAGATCAGGGACAACAGTATCGAAGCAAATCCGATTGCGAACATCACGCTTCCTCCTTTTCCCAAGGCAGGGGCTTGACTTCGACGGGTATCTTGGCGACGACCGCGTCCCGAAACATGACGAACTCGGGGTGCCCTGTGACCCGCCAGCAACGGCCGTCGATGTAGAGCACGGAACCCTTGGGCGGGATCATCGACGTTGAGATGGTCTTGATGTGGGAGATACCTTCATTCCACAGTTCAATTGTGTCGCGCATTTCACTTCCTCCTGTTGAATTGAGAACACACTATACCACAAGTCTGTTCAATTGTCAAGCACTATTCCTTCAACCAGCTTCATCGGCGGCGCGGTCAGCAACTGGTTGGGGGCGAACGGCAACTGAATGACCAGTGTCCCGCCGGCGGCGACCTCGGCCTCCTTACTGAAACCCTCCATTCTGGTGAGTTGGGCGGCAGCAGCGATGCGGTCGGAGGTCTTGGTTTCGGGGTCAAGAGCGATGCTCTTCAAGGTCTGGATCAGTTCGACCCGCTCGATCGTGCCGAACTTGACGACCTCTTGCCGCAGCGCCTTGATCTTCTCGACCACATCGGCGACACGCAGAAGCCTGCCGGCTTGGTAGAGGGCGTGGTCGGGCTTCACCCACTCGTTTGTGTCTGCATCCTGCACGGCGAAGGCGATCTCGTAGGCGACGCTGGGCAGCTTCCCTAGCTGGACGATCTGGCGGCAGAACTCTTCGGCCTGCGGCGACAACAGCAGCATCTGCTCTTCACGCAACTCGCGGGCCTCCTTGGCGTCGAGGTCGGGTTGCAGGTATATGGCATCAAAAGATTCACTCATTGCCGTCATCCTCAGCAGTTGATTGCGGTGCGTGGTCGGGGTGGAACACGAACATGCCCTTCGTCTTGGGCTTGCTCATGACAGCGATACCGAGCAGATCGAGCGTGCGCTGGGCATCCTTGCGGACACCATCGGAGTTTGCCTTCAGGCCGCGCAGCACGGTGCGCAGGGGGCGGAACTCGGATTGCTCCATGATCTCGGTCATGGTCACCCCGCCCGGGGTGAGGTACAGCTTGCCGGTCTTGTCGAGCAGCTTCTTGATCGCCGGCACAATGTTTGTGTAGGAGCCGACGAAGACCACGCTGTCCTCGTGCGCAGCGATGCGGTTGAACCACGGTTCCTCGATCAGTTCAAGCAACTCGGCGGCATAGATCGTGTGCTCGTGGTTGAAATGCGTGGCGGTCGGGTTGTCGAACAGGGTCAGGTTCAGGGCGATGCGATAGGTGATCTCGCGCAGGCGCAGCATGAAGGATTCCAACTTGTCGGCGCTCTTCACGTAGCGATGCACCATGCGCCGGACGATGTTCGACACCGCCGTGTCGGTCTCGATGGTGGCAGTGATGATGCGCACATCCTCTTCGGCCATGTCAGCCCGGGCACGAGCGAAAGTCCTGAAGGAGAACGGCACAACCGCTTCGCCTTCGTTCATAAAGCCGTTGCCCGCAGTCGCTGTTGCCAGTGCAGGTCCGAGACCTTGGCGTTCCAGTTCCTTATCGTAGGCAAGCAGCATCCCTGCCGCCTCGTTGGTTTCGAGGTTGTTCAGGGTGGCGTCGGTGTTGCGGTACAGCCGGTCCTGTGCATCCACCCACGCATCCACGCGATTGTTCTTGCGCTCTTCAGGCAGGAAGCAGAGGGTGCGGGCCAGCGCGCCGTCGGAGTACATCTCTTCGGCGAGCAGGTTGATGTCGCTGGGCACGCCGACGAAGAAGCAACTGAAGTTCGGCTGGTTGATACGCATGGCTTCGGGGGGTTCCTGATTCGGCCGAGGGCGGTCGGCGGCCAGCGTCGGCGGCTCGAACCACTTGCCGTGACAGCTTGCCAGCCACAGTCCGAGATAACTGCTGTCGAGCGACACCTGATTGGCTTCCTTCTTGCCGATCCCCCCGGACAGCCACGTCTTGATCTCGTCGCCGGTGTAGAACATGACCGGGCCGACACTCACGAGCAGGTTGGCCATGCTCGATATGGAGAACACCTTGCTGCTAGATGTGGCGCGGGCGTAGCCAGCGCGTGTCAGGATGTTCTTCACGTAATCGACTGCCGCGCTCTTGCCGGCGCCAGAGGTCTCAAAGTACATGCCGTAGAGGTTGCCTGCCAGCGGCGGGAGTCCCCCATGCTTCGAGAAGGCGCGATGCGCCGTCACAATGTTGATGGTCTGGCAGGCGAGGATCACGGATGCCGCGGGGTTCATGCGCCACTCGCCGGCGCGGCTGTCACCCAAGGTGGCAATGATGTTGGCGAGGCGTTTGGCACGGCCATCGGGCATCCGCAGGATGGCGGTGTTGATGCGCTCACGGTAGCTGTCCTGCTCGGCCACGGTCTCGCGCACACGGACCTCGCCGGCGGCAGCAGCGACCGCTATCTCTTCTTCGCTGGGCAGCACCGGCTCTTCGGTATCCGGCAGGCCGTACCGTTGGCGGGCCTGCGTCAGCAACTCAGGGAAGTTGGCAGCAAGGTAGTCTTGGAACTCCGGGAAGTTGGTGCGCTTGACCACGCCCGTCAGGGTGATCATGTGGCTGCCGGAGATTGTCTTGCCGCCATACTGCATGACCATGCTGGGCACCCACTCGCCGTCGGCGTTGAGGCGAGTGGCCGTGCAGTGGTTGATGCCGCGACCGTTCTCCGGCTCACGATACTTGTTCTGCGAGCCTCTCGAAGAGAACGCTTCGAGGTCGGCGATGAGCGACCACTGGTCCGTGCTCAGTTGCTTGCCACGCAGAGCGGTCGGGGTGATGCCGAACATCCGCAGGCCGCACCCAAGCACGGACACCCACACCCGGCGATCGGAGTCGGCATCGATGTAGTTCAGCGCCAGCCTGAAGAGTTGTCGTGCCTCCGGGTCGGTCTCGATGAAGGCGAAGGCGTCATAGGTCTGGCGCTCGGCGCTCGCGGCGTCCAGTTCGTCAGGAATGATGCGTGCCGGGGCGAACTGCCATGCCTCACCCTCGGGCAGGTAGATCAGCGGCTTGGCGCCGGCTCGCGGCGAGATGAAGCGGGCCTGCGACGAGACCAGCGATTCAGGCGCAAAAGTGCCATGACCGTTGAGTCCCGGCTTGATGTATTTCTCGATGGCCGCGGCGTGCTTCTCCGGCGGGCATGGCTCTGACCACGGCACGAAGGTGGCGAAGCGGGGATGGTCTTCGGTGTGCGAGAAGGATGTGCGGGTCAGGAACTCAAGGCCGTTGCCTTCAAGCTCGGTGCTTGCATCCTCGGGCGTCACGTCGCCCTTGTCGAAGTCGAGGATGGCGCCGGTGGTGTAAAGCAGATTGTCGATGGTGCGCGCGGTGGCCGCGACGGGGTAATTCTTGAAGACGCCGGGGACGATGATCGCCGAGTCCATCTTGTCCGATACAGCCGGTTGGGCGGCGAGCCAGCAGGACATGGCCTGAAGGTCCGCGAACTCAAGGAGTTTCAGAGGGGAGTTCAGACTTTCAGCGTAACTGATCTTGATCACACGTAGCCTCCGAGGCAACTCCGACGAAGAGGAAGGGGTGCTGCCGCCATCGGGAGATCAGGCCCGATGGCGGCAGCGGCATTGAGTCGGAGGCCAATGCAGGGGCGGATGCTACCACAATCCGCCCCCTTTGTCAAGGCTTCTTCTTCCTGCTGGTGCCCGGGACGTGGCGTGCGCTGGTCCGTTTGATCTGGATACGCGCTTCGACCTGATTGCTGTTGTCCGGGGCGTGTTCCTTCGGCGTGTTGCGAAGCAGTTTCATGGCGCGGCGCAACTTCTGGTCGGCGTTGCTCATGTAGGCTTCGACCTGCCCGATGTTTTCGGACGGCAGAAGGATGCGATAGCCCTCGGTCGCGGCACGCAGATACTTGCCTTCGTTCAGCAAGTGGTTCCGCACGTAGTCGATCCCTGACAACTCGGCCAAGGCCAGCTTGTCGAATTCGGCCTTGGTCCCGACCTCCGGAAAGGTAATCTGCAATGCGTCACGCACCACCTGTCCCGGGATATGGGCGCCGAACACAGTCAGTTCGAGGGCCACCAGCGTTTCGAGCAGCGCCTTAGACACTGGTGACCTCGGCGGTTGCGCGGCCGAACGTCGGGCGGAAGTCGCCGAAGCCGACATACATCGCGCTGCGCTTGATGATGGCGGTGAGGCCGGCCAGATCGACTACGGTGTCATCGAATTCCAGCACGGTCGAGAACGACCAGTCGCGGAAGATCGGGAAGTCCTTGGCGATGCGGATGTCCTTCTGCGGCAGGATCATGCGGTGGCGGAAATCCGGGTTATTGATGACATCCGCGATGGCCTTGACCTTGCCGATCCCGGCGTAGATCAGCTTCGCCTTGTCCTCGGTGGCGAACACCCCGCCACGCATCTTGGCCTTGCCGACCTTGATGGTGCCGAAGGCGCTGGTCACAACCTGTTCGGTCAGCCAGCGGGTCGGGACATAAACCCCGATCTCAGGATCGAAGTAAAGTTTCGACTCGGTGTCGATGTTGCCAAGTTCGATGAGGTCTTCGTCGGTCTTCTTCATCTTGCTGGTCAGCGGCTTCTTGAGGCGGCTGAAGTGATTGAATGGATCAACCGTTTGCGGATTGTTCTGAAGCAGACTACCGATGCCGGTGATGGCGACGAGTGCTTGCTGGATTGACATTGCGTTGGCTCCTGTTGATTGAAAAGTGTTGCCCTTACGGGCGCTTTGAAATGCGATGCGCTTCGCTGCAACGCTATACCTTGCGGTACTGTGCTCTGCAATTGAGTCTTCGACTCGGCCAGCCGCCTCGTGAGAAGCGGCTGGCCGCGTTGAAGTGCAATGCCTTGCCGTGAGGTTCGATGCCTTGTATTGCGTTGCCTTTGAGTCTTCGACTCGGACAACCGCCTCGTGAGAAGCGGCTGGCCGCGTTGAATTGCCCTGCGCTGCAATGACGTGCATTACGGAACGGTGCTTTGAAATGCAATGCCCTGCTGTCGAGCCTTTCGACTCGGACAACCGCCTCGTGAGAAGCGGCTGGCCGCGTTGTCTTGCTTTTCTATGCGGTGCAATGCCCTGCGCTGAAATGCAGTGCTCTGCTATTGAGTCTTCGACTCGGACAGCCGCCTCGTGAGAAGTGGCTGGCCGCGTTGAAGTGCCTTGCTGTACTTTGCCTTGCCTTGAAGTGCGGTGCGCTGCGCTGCTGTGCCCGGGACCGAAGCCCCGGGCGGTGAGAATTACTGAACGCCAGTACCCGCGTCGAGGTAGGCGATCAGCGGCAGGCCGCGGTTCCACGCGCCGGGGATGTTGGCGCGGCGCCCGTTGTCGCGGGGCTTGATGGCCTCAAAATTATTGGCGGACATACTTCAGAACCATTTCCAGTTCATCAGGCGTGGCGTCACCTTTGATCTTATTTGCACGCCAAGATATAACACTTACATTACCTTTTACGTAGCCGAGTTCGGGGATGATCCTGTCGAGCGACGGTGAGTTGTCCTGCATCCTGCCAACCGCCGTTTCAATCGCTATCCCAAGGACCGGGCAGGTGGAAGGAACGACAATATCATCCTCACAGATGTTGAATGGTAAGCCGGCGTCCTTCGCTCTTTTTTTAGCGGCAGCCAGCATAAATTTTTGAGGGTGGATTTTTCTCCGAATGGCGTTGGATTTTTTAGCATATTCCACCACTCGCTGCCTGTTCTCAGGCCGCTTGGCCCAAGCGGCGGCAGCGCGGCTGGAACCGGCCTTTTCCTTTGCCAGTTGTTCAGGCGAGCACCACTGTTCATATACCTTTTCACCTTCAAACCGATAGCAGTTGAAGGTTTTCCCATCGGCACGCACATCACCACGGCAATGCTCACGCAAAAAGGCTGATCTTGTTTGTACTTTGTTGATATTTTTCATTTATTTATTATGCCGCAAAAGAAAGGTCCAAACAGGTGTTGATACCCAAAAACCCGGCGCTCGGCCGGGTTGGTGGGGTGGGGGTGGATCAGTGGAACATGGCCAGACCGACACCCTCATCGAACAGCGCGGTCAGAGGCAGGGTGCGCTCCCACAGGGGCAGGACGTTGGGCTTGCCGCTCGGCTGCTTGAGCGCCTCGGTCACGCTGTTGTAGAGCGTGAAGGCGGTGCGCTGGCCGCGCTCAAGGTGCTCGGCGTGCTCGGGTGCATCCCAATATTCCAGCGCCTTGCCGATCTGGCTCGGGTTCAGGATGCCGCGACGAACGCATTCGATGAGCAGGGCGTCACCGCTGCGCTGCTGCATCGGGCGACCCTTGTAGGCGTCGAAGCGAGCGATCTGGTGCTCGGCGAAGGCCGGGATGCGGGCAACGGCATCGGCCAGCAGTTGCGGCAGGCGGTTGGCGCAGTTCGTGGTCTGCTTCGTGCCGACGACGATCTCCGAAGAGAAGGCCATGTTGTCGCAGCAGAACACGGTGTTGCCGACGCAAATGGCTCGGGTCATGGTCTGAGCGTAGCTGCCACGGACGCCGATTTGCAGGCTGAAGTCGGCCGTGCCAGCCGGGATGTACTCACCCTCACGTGCCGGAGCCACGGTCAGCACGCCGAAGAAGTCGGCCGGCATGTCGTTCTTGTCGTTGCGCACACCGAACGCCTCGTCGGCGATGATGTAACCCTCGTTGCGGAGGAAGCCGTCGATCAGTTCCACATCTTCAATGAAGGGCCGGATTGCGTGTCTTTTGCCGAGCGGAGCCGGCAGCGGGAGAGCGGCGAGTGCATCGCGGTTGATGGCCTTGGCGCCAGCGTGGAGGCAGAGGGACATGATATTGCTCCTTTCGTCAGTGTGAGATTGCATATTACCACAAGTCGTGGTGTTTGTCAAGTGGTTTTTGCATCTAAGCTAATCAGCCTGCCACAGTAGGAACAGAACCTGCCGACCTCGTTGGGGAGCGGCGCAGGACTGAAGCCGACTTCCATCGGGGTGCCGCAATAAACATCGTGGCCGCAAGCGGTTTTCCATTCTGTGCCGAAGCCGTCGGCCTTGCCCTTCTTGTAGGTGCAGGTGGGGCCAAAGGCGTCGGCCGGACTGCGCTTGCAGTGGTGGGGATGGCCCTCGGCATCGACGAGGCGCCAGCCCTGCGGGTGAGGCCGCCACTCAAGGTCGGTCTTCCCGCAGCGATTGCAGGTGACGCTGGCATCATGCTCGTCATCATCCCACGGTCCCGGTTCAGCATAGTCGCGCCAACTCATTTGCATTTCCTCCTGTTGATAGCCAAAAACCCAGCACGCGGCTGGGTTGGGGTGATGCGGCGGGTCGGGTCAGTAACGGCGGCGGCGCGTCGCGAGGGTGTTGGCGTCGATGCTGTCGATCAGTTCCTGATGCCGCGCTTCGGCACGCTGGCGCTCGAAACCCGCTTCGAGGTCGCGGACAGATTCTTGCACGCGGCGGGATGTCTCGGCCGACCAGCGGTCGGTGTCGCGCCGGCTTTCCTCGCGTTGGCG
The DNA here is from genome assembly GCA_012516855.1 of Candidatus Cloacimonadota bacterium. Lineage (NCBI taxonomy): Bacteria > Pseudomonadati > Candidatus Cloacimonadota > Candidatus Cloacimonadota bacterium. Next base: position 24,823 of record JAAYWB010000104.1, on the reverse strand, counting down.
TTCTTGATCACACGAGTAGCGATCCCAGCAGTCGGCGGCCGAGGCCGGTGTGCAGTATGCCAGCAGGCCGAGGCAGACCATGAGGATGATGACTGCGGCAACGAACTTGTCGAGCAGGCGCAGTTCGCGCTCGTCCTTGAAAGGGTCGCCGTTCCAAAGGTCGAACTCTGCGGACGGCGGGGCGGTGACGCGGCGGCGGGCGGGTTTGATGTTCATGGCTAGTTACTCCTTGTGGTTGTGGATGGATTGAAAAACTTGCTCATCTACTTCTAGGGACAATTCAGGATAAGTCGCGGCGATGAGGCGCAGCACGCTCACCTTGAAGTTGAGGATGCGCTCGGCGACATCGACGCCTTTGCGCTCGATCTTGTTGATGATGTTGTCGTAGCTGTTCGTGTAGCCCGTCGGGATGTGCGCCTGCTTCTCGCTTGAGCGGTTGAGGCAGGTGTGCCGCAGGAAATTCACGGTCTCGCGTGGCATGGCGGGATAGCGCAGTCCCCTCCGGTTATCCAGCGGATTGCGCAGGTGCTCCTTGCTGGCGGCATCCACACGGGCGGCGACGACCAGCCGTTCGAGAACATTGACCGGGAACTTAACCATCGTCAGATGGTAGTTCAACGGGCCGGACATTGCCTTTTCGGTGTCGGGCAGGAAATAAGGCATAAGCACACCCGCTTCGGCTTGGGCCTTGGCGCTGCGCTGGCGCATTGGGATATGGGTCTCGGTCATGTTCATTCTCCTTTCAGACAGATTGGCGGATGATGGTAATGGCGGAATCCAGAGAAGCAGGCGACAGCGCGCGGAACTCCGTGCAGCCGTCGAAGCCGGTATAGCCCGGATTTTCGCCAAGGATGTGCAGCTTGGCTTCAAGGTCGGTCGCCTTGCACTGCACGGGTTCGCAGCAGATCAGATCAACTTCAAAGCCGGCGGCACGGCCGACTTTTTCAATGCGTGCCGTGCCAAGGCGTGCGCTTGTCACGCCAATTTTATAGACCGGATGGCCGTTGAAGTATTCGCCGACAGCGCGCCAGATGTAGATTGCGTCATTGTCACTAGGCGCGTTTTCTTCGGGCCAGTCGATCAAGTCAAGCAGATTGCGTTGCCAAGCGACTTGATAAGCACTACCGCTTTCACGCTTGAACTCTGCGCGGCTTACATACTTACACCCTTCAGCGAGCACGGAAGCGTCATCCGACCAGTCAGCGCGCAAGCTCGGATACAGTTGGTCAAGCAGGTTGCGCTTTCGAGCGGCATCATAGGCGCCATTGTTGCCGCGATAAAACTCTTTGCGACTGGAATACTTGCGCCCTTCGGCGAGCACGTTGGCGTCATCCGACCAGTCGGCGCGCAAGGCGTTTTTGCTAGGATACAGTTGGTCAAGCAGCTTGCGTTGGCGAGCGACTCCATAGGCGGTTGCGCTTTCACGCTTGAACTCTGCGCGGCTCACATACTTGCGCCCTTCGGCGAGCACGTTGGCGTTATCAGACCAGTCAGCGCGTAAGCTCGGATACAGTTGGTCAAGCAGGTTGCGTCGGCAAGCGACTTTATAGGCTTGGCTGTTACCGCGATAAAACTCCTTGCGGCTTGCATACTTGCGCCCTTCGGCGAGCACGTTGGCGTCATCGTCCCAATATCCGGCCGGTTTTCTTTCAGACATTGGGATACCTCGTCCCGCCGATGATGTAGGCGACTCCCGGCTTGAGATGGTTCAGCCGGTCGAAGCTGGCGATGTAGTGGCTCGGTTCCTGCTGATGCGGGATGGCGAGGCGCGGCCGGGGCTTGGCTGGGGTGTAGCAATAGGGTGTGACACGCATGGTCATTCTCCTTCGATCAGGTTGCGCAGGTTGTTCCAGTAACCACCTTCGCTGGCATAGCGGCGATAGGCGGTGACGTGCTCCGGAAAGCCCTTGGCGAGGGCGTCGAGGTTGGCCGAGTCGGCCGTGCTGATGCACTGCCAAAGCGGCGCCTCGAAGCCCGAGGTCTGGCGATACTGCCAGCGATACAGGGAACGCTCGCCTTCGGTGATTGCTGGCGGCGCGGCAACGACCGGGGCGCGCTTCCAGCGGTACGGATGCACCCATTCTTGCCGGCCGTCCGGGAATTCAACCTTCATGGTGTGGCGACCGTCTTCGACCACGACCGTGCAGACCACGCCTTGCGGCGCGGAGGTATTGAAGTCTTCGGGCGTAACCTTGTCGCCGGTGCGGAAACCGCCATCTATTGTGGGCATTGTCATTCTCCTTTCAGGAAGAGAAATTTCATTTGAAGATCGGCGCCAGCATCCAGCCAAGCGGCGCGGGTCACGGCATCCACGATGTTGCCTACATCGCCGGCGCCGCCAGAGGCTTCGGCACGGGCGTTGCGCGCATTGGCGACGCAGGCGGCGAGGAATTTCTCATAGGTCGCGCCATCCGATACAGCTTGTTGTGCAATGGCCAGCACGTGCTCGCGCAGGATGCACTCAAGGTCGCGGACGGCGGCGCCCAGCTTGATCCGCGCGATGGACAGCGCGGCGGTGGTTTCGTTGGCAGTCAGGTGAGGCATGGTCATTCCCCTTTCAGTTGCGGCAATGGCAGCCATTGACCGGGACATGCTCGCCGGTGGCGATCTTGCGGGCATACTCGTCGGCCCATTCTTGCGGCACGTCGCATTGCTTGTTGAATTTCCAGTGCGGGATGGTGGGGGTGGTCATATTCAGAATCCTTTTAAGCAGATGAAACAAGGCGGATACTACCACATCCGCCGTCTATTGTCAAGTGTGCATCAAGGCCGTGACCTTGCGGCCGTGCCAGTCAAGCAGTGCTTCCGCCTTGCTGCGGCGCCATGCTCCGGTTTGATGCGTGTCCGGATGGACCCAACGGAAGGCAAAAAGCCCTTGGGTTTCGATCAGAGGGCAGTGCAGCATGGTGGCGATTCGCTCGGGCGTGAAACCTTGGCCCCGCAGGAATTCAGCGTAAGTGGCATTGCTCATTGCGATGTCCTCTCAGTTGGAAAAGGTGTAGCCAAGCGCGACGGCTCCGGCCCGATTGATTGCGGCGAAATCAGTTGCGTCGCCTTGATGACCGCGACGAATTGCGGCCGTGAGATTGTGCCACCTAACGTTGGGAACATGCGCAAACAGCACGGTGGCGATTGCGTTGCGGCCGTCAGCGAGCAGGCGTTGATCGTGGCGCTTGGCGGTGGTCGGGAGCGGCCGTGCGGAACGATAGCCGTCCGGATTGTCGCGGATGGTTTCGAGTGCGTTGTTAATGTGCGCTGGGGTGATGATGACGGGCATTTCATTTTCCTTTCAATGGCAGGTTAGGGTACATCCCCAAAGGGCTTGGATGGCCAAGCCCTTTGAAGCTGGAACCTATGCGCCAGTGAGAAGGCCGACGGCCGCAGCACGCACGGCGTCATGCTTGGCCCCGGTGATGACATGATGGCCATGCGCCAGTGCTTCCCAAAGCCTACGGCCGCGCGCTTCATGGCAGATCATTACGAGGCCGTGGCGGGCATAGTACGGATCGGCAGAATGTGCCTGCACACCCGACCCCGGCAGATGTCCGCCAGTGGCGCGGCAAGGCACGCCAGCGAAACGCTCGAAATACTCCGGATTGAAGGTGCCCCAGCTTGCGGCGAAGGTGCCGATAAGCTCGCCGTCAAGCTCGCCAGCACGGTAGCGCGCGGCGTGCTCAACGGGGTCACAGTGCAGCACGGCGATGGCATCCTGACAGGTATGATCGGCGACAATCTCAACGAGGTCGCGCAAACCGAACGGCCCGTAGGTTTCGACCTTCAACTTGACGGCCAAGGTCGGCTCGGTAGTGCTCAGGAATTGCTTGTATTCCAGCGTGACAATCCGGAAATCAAGCACGCGGCAAGCGCGGCCGATAGTGGCAAGGATGACGTCGGCCGTGATTGTCGCCGGTGCATCCGGGAAGTTGGCAGAAGGTGCAAGGCCGATGTTCAGTTCGCAGGCAAAGGTTTTGATAGTGGTCATGATAGTTGTCCTAGTGGTTGGAGAAAGAGAAGAAGCGGCCGCCGTCTGTTTCAGTGGAAAGCAGGCCGGCATTGCGGCAATGCCGGATGATGTCCTCGTCGCTGGCAACTTCCCAGCGACGTTCGTCAAGGTCAAGGTCAAGCAAGGGAATAATGCGTTGCTGCTGGTTTTGCTGCGGGGTCATGGTAGGTCTCCGGTTGGGTGGTAGAGATTGCATAATAGCCCATTGCAAGGATTTGTCAAGTATTATTTTCAGAAGCGTAGTGAATGGATTTTCCAGCCCTTGACGCCGGGAGTGCGCAGGATGGCGAAACCATTGACTTTAAGCAAGGCATCGACTAACGCAGTCTCGCCGGGGCGCTTGCGCCGCGCCAGCAAACTGCCAAGCTCGCTGAATTCGCGGCTTTCTATGGCGCAGGTGATAGTAACTGATCCGCCATGCTTGTGCAGGTTGTGGTGCATCCTATCGACCGCAAGGTTGAAGTTGTGCGCTACGGTTTTGAAGTGTGACATGCGATTGACTCCACAGGTTGATGAACACGCATTATAACACTGATGGTGTCCGGGCGCAAGGGAAACCGAGAACCTCAGACCCAAACCGAGACCCAAACCGAGGTCGGTCTGGTTTGGGTATTGCTTTAGAATCAAAGACTTACCCTACCCAAATCACCCATTTACCCAAACCGAGGGTATGGCACCCGCACGCGGGCTTGACCTATCACGGATGACCCCGTCGATATATATATAAATATAATACCATTATTATTTAATGTGTTACGTGCGCACGAGGGAAACCGTGCCACCCTTAACTTGCCTCATTACGGCGATTTACGGCAACTTGGGTATCCTCGACCCTAGTTTGCCTCCCCTCAACCTCGGTTTGCCTTCTGAGGTCGGGGCGCAGCCCATTCAATCCCTGCCTGACAGCGGCGCAGCCCATTCAATCCCTGCCTGACGCTCGACGCTCGACGCTCGACGCTCGACAGCGGCGCAGCCTGACGCTCGACGCTCGACGCTCGACAGCGGCGCAGCCGCAATGCCTGAAACAGTATGCACGCCACCCGCAATGCCGGCCTGACCCAGCCATGCCCAGCCTCTATTACTATGTGTTGTGCTGATTGTGCACCTTGCCTTGTGGTCTTATGTGTTGTGATGTGTGCTGGTTAGGTTGCTCGGTTCGGACCCGCTGGGCTTTTTGCTTGACGCGGTTCGGGACTGCCATACACCCCGCGTGCGGTCGGCCTAATATTTCATGGGCATACTCACATGGACCTGAACTGGTTTTAGGATATGGGCACGCTTGACAGAAAAATTCAAAAGTGATACATTAAATTTTTTCAAAACCGATTTAGGAAAAGTGGTATGAAAAACTTTCACGACAAGGTGGATCGCTCAGGCGGACCCGACGCCTGTTGGCCGTGGCTAGGGTATAAGTGCAGCAGGGGGTATGGTCGCTTCAATCACGAGAACAAGGCGCGCAGCGCGCACAGGGTTGCGGCGTTCCTTGCCGGGATGATCCCACGAATTCACCCGGCCGATCCGGACAAATGGGTGCTCCACTATTGTGACAATCCGGCGTGCTGTAACCCGGCCCACTTGTTCGTCGGAGATGCCCGTATGAACATGCAGGATGCTGCGATGAAAGGGCGCATTGCGCGTTCGAGCATGGTGCTAAGCGATCAGGACGTATCGGACATCCTCTACGCTCAGTCACTTGGTGTTAAGGTTAAAACCCTGACGGAGCATTATGGGGTTTCCCGCACCTTGATATGGGCACAAAAACAGTTGAAGCGGCGCATTAAGCCTGAGCCGCGCGAACCGTGGGAACTCGGTTTGGAAATGCCGGCGCCGCCAAAACCAAAAGAGAAGAAGCCGCGCAAACCATACACTCCCCGCTACATTCACACCGAAGAGGGTCGGGCCGCCAACCTTGCTGCTGCCGAGCAGGACATTCTCAGCGGCAAATACCAGTTTTGGTGGGAGTTTCATGGCGACTATCGTCTGAGGATAACCTCGGACGCTCGTTGGAAATTGTGGAAAAAACACCATCCTTGACAGTGGGTTGAAGTTGTGTTATTATCACTCATCAACTCAAGGAGACCTTCACCGTGATCACCACCAACCTGAACATCTACTACCACCCCGAGCAGTGCTTCGATCCGAAGAGCTACAGCAAAAGCCCGGTGAAGCCGAGCTATCTGTTCGAGCGCCTGAAGAACGAACCAATCCCGAATACCGAAGTGGTCACGCCAGAGGCCGTCTTGCCCGGGGTGTTGAGCATGATCCATGACCCGCTGTATGTGATGGATGTCCTGAACGGCGTCACCCCGAACGGCTTCGGCAAGCACAGCACACCCGAGCAGGCCCGGGCGCTGCTGCTCACCGCGGGCAACTTTCTGGATGCCGCGGATGATGCGCTGGCGAGGGAGGCCATCACCGTCAGCCTGACATCCGGGGCGCACCATGCGTGCTATGCCCACGGCGGCGGGTTCTGCACGTTCAACTTCCTGATGTTGGCGCCAGCCCTCAATCCCGAAATGCGGTATCTGATTGTCGATGGGGATGCGCACACCGGCAACGGATGTCTGGACATCATGGACCGGAAGCCCGACCTGATGAAGAACGTCCGGTATTTCCAGCGGCACGTCCTGCCGGTGTGGAAGTTCGGCGAACTGTTGCAGGCCGAAGTGTTCGATTTCGACCCGCACGTGATCATCTATCAGGCCGGCGCCGATGCTTGGGAGCATGACCCCCTCGGGATGGGGCCATACACCAAGGAGCAGTTGATGGAGCGGGATCGGGCGGTGCTCAACCTCGGGGTGCCGACGGTCATCACTCTGGCGGGCGGATATGCCGAGGACTACAACGATACCCTCGAAATCCATATGAGCACTTTGCGCATAGCAGCCGAAATGTGGTACGATCGGCAGAGTGGAAATTATGGACCCGAAGGGTGAGGCAACACCATGACAACGATCAGTGACCAAAGTGTGATTGAAATCCGCGAGGCTTACGCCTCCGGTGTCACGCAGGCCGAGCTTGCGAAGCTGTACCAATGCAGGCAGACCAACATCAGCAAGATCATCCGCGGCGATACCCGGGCCAACGTGGCCGGGCCGCTGTCGCAACCCGGGCGGGCATCGGGCGAGAGGCATGGGTTATCCAAGCTGACCACCGCGCAGGTGATCGAGATCAGGGGACTGCGCGAGTTGGGCGTCAAGTTCAAGGACATTGCCGCGATGTTCAGCATCAGCCAGACGCAGGCGAGGCAGGTGGCGCTGGGTCTCGCGAGGCGCAATGGCTGAGTCCCTTGCATCGAAAGCAAAGCGGTTGGGTAGCGCAGAGTGGGATGGCTGTTTGGTTGCGGCTGAGATAATGCACAACAACCCGTCAGCTATGCTACGGATGGTGGTCTATCAACTCACGCTCGCCAACGGCAAACGCTACATCGGATCGACCCGGCGCCCGTTGGTTGCCCGGTTAGCCGAACACTTGTCGGCGGCCATGCACCCTCACCGCAACCGCAACCACGCATCCTTGATCTATCCCGCTTTACGCAAGCATGGATGGGCGGGGATGCGAGTTGAAGTGTTGGTCGAACGTGTCACGGTGGAAGAGTTGGTTTCGGCAGAAGGTGCTTTTATTGCGATCGCCGAGCCTGAGTACAATATGAGAATCCCGGCCGGTGCGGGAGGGGCAAACTCACGCTACGACGACTTGGCGAAGAAGGAAATGTTGGAGATGTTCAATGCCGGCCACCGCCTGCAAGCAATAGCCAGACATTTTGGTTGTCACCCAACCGTGGTCGGCGACCATCTCGGGGCGCTGGGAGTCACCAAAGAGGAACGCATGAGTGCGGGCGCAAAGTCTCGACGTGTTCTCACCGACGATCAAGAGGCGACCGTCCTGAGCCTTGTTCGCTCGGGGATGACGGTATCAGCCGCAGCAGTATGCGCCGGGGTTTCCTATGTTGCCGCGAAAGGTGCGACGAAGCGCGCGCAGGTATCAACAAAAGACGCTGCTAACGAGGCGCGGCGGGCGAGGTTTGATGTTGATCTGGCCATCGCACTTTGGCGTTCCGGCTTGAGTCTGAAAGAAGTTGGTGACAAATTTGGCGTCAGCAGTGCAACAGTAAATCGCTACATCAGAAAAGGTGGCGTTGGCGCTGAAGAGATTGCGAACAGGAAGGGGTGCAAGCTGTGAGCGCGCAGGAAGCACTCAAATATACCTATCAGCCGCGCGATGTGATGGTTCCGTTCCACAACAGAAAAGAGCGGTGGGCCGTGATCATCGCGCACCGGAGGCTGGGTAAATCGACAGCGCTTCTGAACGAGTTGATCATCCGGGCGCTGCATCCAAGGCCCGACGGGTTACGCCAGCAGTTTGCAATTATGTGCCCATTCCAAGTGCAGGCCAGATCGGTTCTTTGGCAAATGGCCAAAGACTACACGAACTTTCTGAGCAAGTGTCCGGGGTACAAGATCAGCGAGCAGAATCTGACGGTTACCCTACCTGATCCGAAGAACGTGAATCGGACGGGCAGCACGATCATGCTGCTTGGTGCGGAAAACGCCGAGAAGCTGCGTGGCCTGTTCCTTGACGGGGTTGTGCTCGATGAATTTCAGGACATCGCACCATACGTTTGGGACGCAATCATCCGTCCGGCATTGGCCGACAGGCAGGGTTTTGCGGTCTTCTCAGGTACAGTCAAAAGTTTCGACAATCCGCTGTGGGAGTTGCACCAGAAGGCATCCGTGCCGGGCAGCGGTTGGTTCAGCGAACTTCTCCCCGTAGATAAGACGGGCATCCTGCCGCCTGAAGAATTGGAAGACCTGAAGCGCGGCATGACTGAAGAAGCCTACGCGGCTGAATTTTTGTGTGACCCTAACGCCACGGTCACCGGCCGCATCCTGCTGCCCTACCTTGTCCAGAAGCAGATCACGAAAGTGCCGTGGCAACCCGACGGCGGCCCGGTCATCACGGCTTGGGACTTGGGGATGTCGGACACCACGAGCATCTGGACGGCGCAGACCGTGGGGAAAGAAGTGCATTTGCTCGACGCCTACGAAGAGTCGGGCCAACCCTTGAGCCACTTTGTCGATTGGCTCAGGAAGCTGGACTACGCGAAATACTTCGGCCCGCACCTGATGCCGCACGACACGAATGTGCGGGAGTTGGGCACCGGGGTCAGCCGGCTGCAAACCCTCAGATCATTGGGGATGCGGAACATCAAGATCGTGCCCAAGCTCGCCAAGTCGGATCAGATCGACGCCGCCCGGATGCTGCTGGCGAGATGCTGGTTCGACAACGAGAAGTGCGCCGAGGGCTTGCGCGCGCTGCGGGGGTATCAGTTCGTCTATGACAAGAAGCGCCAGTGCTTCAGCCTGACACCCCTGCACGACAAGAACTGTTTGGTGGCCGGGACGATGGTCAAACTCACACATGCCACGGTCCCGATCGAGCAAGTGCGTGAGGGGGATTGGGTTGTAACCCCGGCCGGGCGCGCGCTGGTGAGTTTTGCCGGACCTGTGAAACGCGCGACCGAACTGATCACGGTAACCCTTGGCGACGGGCGCACATTGACTGGCACACCGGAGCACAAAGTATTCACACTTGACGGACTCATTGAGTTGCATAGCCTGAAGATTGGTGATACCATCCTTGAAGGTAAATCACCAATTTGGAGGTTGTTCAGAAATGGCGCAAAGCAAATCTTTCTACGCTTACACGCACTCGCGGCCGGACGGTAGCGTGTTCTATGTGGGTAAGGGTCGGGGACGGCGCGCGTGGAACTTCACCCACGGTCGCAACCCGCATCATCGCTCGATCATCAAGAAGCATGGTCCGGAGAACATCATCGTGACGACCCATCCTTGTGAAGACGAGGACGCGGCGTTCGCGCTTGAACAGAAGATGATCGCTGACCATCCTGAGCTTGCCAACATGACGGCCGGCGGTGAGGGATCAAGCGGGCGCCCGATCACTGAGAAGACGCGGGTCGCGTTCGATGAGTATCGGAACAAGAAGCTCCCGGTCTCGGAAGAGCGGCGCAGAATTGCTGCCGAGACCATGCGCAAGAATTGGGAAACGAATCCGGCAATGATGGAGAACGTAGCTCGGATGACCGAGCTACGTCGCGGTGTGAAGCGCCCGCCCCACGTCGGTGCGGCTTTAAGCCTTGCTCACAAAGGCAAGAAGCAAACAGGCGAACGACTCGAACAAACCCACGCGGCCCTACAGGTCGCACGAGAAGCCGCGAAGGCTTGGCATTCATCCGAGGAAGGAAGGAAGTGGCATGAGCAGAATGGAAGAGCGGTTTGGGCAAATCTTGAATGGGTTGAAGTTATATGCCAAGAGTGTGGGCGCCCGTTTCGTACTCCTTTCCCTACGAGAAAGAAAACATGCGACGACAGTTGCAAGCGTGCGGCGCTTCGACGCAAGCAAGGAAAGCCCGTTGGTGTTCGACCTGACCGTAGAAAACCATCATTGCTATCTGGCAAACGGGCTGTTGGTGAGTAACTCCAACTTCAGCGACGCCTTTCAGGGACTCGCTGTCGGGATGAAGAAGGCGCAGTCCAGCGGCGGCGCGATGGCCGACCTCACCTTCGGAAACATGGATGCCGGTGACGACGAAATCCTTGTGGCGCCGTGGGAAGCAGATGGCGAAATTTTCTGATACCATGCCGGGAATCCATCCCTTCGGGTAGCCAGACCAATGCCGCGCCGCTCAATCATCCAGCAGTACCTCGAAGAAAACGAGAAGAAAGTCAGCAAGTACGGTCAGGCGATCGACGCCTACAATGCCAAGAACAAAGCCAACATCGATGCCTATAACGCCAAGGCGGCTGACTTCAATGCGTTCATGGAGCGGGTCAAAGCCGGGCAGGAGTACGCTGTCGCCGACATTGGATTGGGCAATATGTTCGGCGGATACGATCCGAATGAAAACGCCAAAGCCGAAGACATGATTGTCAATGGGCAAATCCAGAAGCCGTTCAGTGAGGAAGACCGGAAGCTCGAATTAGACTACCACAGGTATGTGATGCAGCAACAGCAGCAACTCAACACGGAGTATCTGCAAAGCGGTGGAACTGACTTATCCTTGGCACCGCAGTATGTGGTCCCCCCGCAGGAAATCATCAACGTCGGCGGGGTCGAGATACCAAAACCGGCCGATCCGAACATTAGCTTGGCCGAAGTGAATTCCAGCAACGACCCCGATGCGCCGCCGCGTCCAACGCCAAGCTATGTTGCCGCGGACAGCGAAGAAGGCAAGCAGCTACTGGCCGATTGGAAAAAACCGGTCGGGCAGTTTGCCATGATCACCGGCCAGAACAATGAAGCGGGTGACCTGAAGTACGTCAATACCGATGATCGCGGGTTCGCCAAGGATGCTGGTTTTTTACTAAGCGGACTCCCGACCCCGAGGCCGCCAATAGCTGGATTCGCTAATGGAACGCAATCTTATTGGTTACGCAACAACGACGGTACAGCCACTCGTTATGAAAGCAAGGGTGGTGGGGCGTGGGCGGCGGTTTCTCAACCGATGCGGATCGCCGAATGGAATGAAAAACCACCCGCCGCGGAAGCAATGCCGGAACAGCCGAAGTTCAACACGCTGTCCTTGCGCGAAGAAGACGAACTCAAGAGTCCGACACTCGACCAGCCCGGCGCCAATCTGGCGGCGGCGCACAACATGCCGGCCAAGACAGGTCTGGTCAATCAGCTATCCTCAGGCACCAGTGTTTTTGCCGAGCGGGATCAACAGAAAAACATTTCAGAATCGGGCATCCTCGCCCGGGTATTGAGCGGGCAGATAAAATGAACGAAGACATCATGGACATGATCGGTGGCGAAAGCCTGACTGAAGAGCAGGCGGACGCGGTTGCCGCACTTGCCGACGAAGTAGCCAAGGTCGAGCAGAAGAACTTCGAGTTGCGCGAAAAGCTGGGTCAGGTGCTGGTCAAGCGCCGCGACGATGCGGTCAAGTTCCGGGTCGCATCCGGGATCGAGCGCCAATGGGCCGAAGACCAAGCCTACTACGAAGGCGAGGACGAGACCGGGCGCAGCCTCTACTACAAGGGCTTGACGATGGACTCGCCCATGATCGCCAAGCCGGACAAGTCCAGCGCCTTCAAGTCCAAGGTCTTCCTGAACATCACGCGCCCCTATGTCGAGACCGCCGCATCCAAGGTGATCGAGGTTCTGTCCCCGCTCGACGACCGGGCCTTCAGCGTGAAGCCCCGCCCCATCCCGTTCGCCATGCTCCAAGGTGAAGTGATCGAAGGCATGGCCATCCCGCCGCTACCGGTTGCACCGATGGCCGGCGAGGCGGCGCAGCCCCAGCCGCCCGGGATGCTTCAGGAAGCTGGCGCCCCGGCGATGCCGGAACAAGGCGCCACCATGATCAATCAGGCGGGCCAGCCTGCCACCCCGGGCGAGGTCGGCACCGAGAACGACTACGAAGCCAAGATGGAACTGGTCCGTCAGGCGGCCAAGGGTGCCGAGACATGGATCGACAACTCGTTGCAGCAGTGCGGCTACAACTCCGAACTGCGCGGTCTGGTGGATCAGTCTGCCCGGCTGGGCACCGGCATCATGCGCGGCCCGCTGCCGGTCGTTCTCACGTCCCGCAGGACGAGCGAGGACGGCTACATTGTTGTCGAAGAGATTCTCCCCCAATCCAAGAGCATCAGCGTGTGGGGCGCCTATCCGGACCCGGCCTGCGGCGACGACATCCACAACGGTCAGTTCTTCATCGAACACGACATGATGGTCGAGAAGCAGGTGCGTGACCTGACCTTGCTGCCGGGCTACGTGCCGGAAGCGATCGAGAAGGTCATCGCCGAAGGTCCGTCGCGCTCGACCGCGATCATGGGCCTCATGCCACCCCATCTGTCACTCGACACCAGCGCCAAACGCTTCGATGTCTGGTACTACTACGGCATCCTGTCCGCCGACGACGTGGTGGCAATGGGCTGCGAATGCGGCGAGATCGAGGGCGGTGTGCCCGCGGTCGTCACCATGATCAACGACACCCCGGTCAAGGCCCACCTGAACCCGATGAGTTCCGGCCGCTTCCCCTACGACTTCATGTGCTGGCAGCGCACCGCCGGCTCGCCGTGGGGTATCGGCATCGCCCGTCAGATTCGCGCCTGCCAAGCCATCCTGAACGCCACCGTGCGTTCGATGATGGAGAACGCCGGCCTGTCCAGCGGCCCGCAGATCATCCTTGGTCGCGGCGCCATCATGCCGGCCGACGGGAAATGGGAGATCACCCCGCGGAAGATTTGGGTGCTCAAGCCCGACGCCGACATCCCGGATGTCAATAAGGCGTTCAATGCCGTCCTGATCCCGAGCAACCAGCAGGAACTGCTGATGGCTGTCGAGTTCGCGCTGAAGATGGCCGAGAACGTCACCGGGCTGCCGATCCTGCTGCAAGGTCAGCAAGGCCCGTCCGGTGTTCCGGAGACCGTCGGCGGGATGCAGATTCTCGTGGCCAACGCTTCGAGCCTGCTGCGCCGCATGGCCCGCATCTTCGATGACTCGATCACCAAGCCGCACGTCACCGCCTACTACCGGTGGATGATGGAGTTCGGCGAGGACGAGTCGATCAAGGGCGATTTCGAGATCATCCCGCGCGGCGCCAGCGCACTGGTGGCCAAGGACATGCGCGCCACCTTCCTGATGTCGGCCGTGCCGCAGTTCCTCGCGAACCCCGGATTCGGTATCGACCCGACCCGTTACTTCCAAGAGCTTGCCAAGCTCAACGGTCTCGACGCTGCCGACATCCAGTTCAGCAAGGCCGAGATGGCCGCCCTCATGGCGCAAGGCCAGCCGCCCGAACCCCGCGTTCAGGTTGCTCAGATCAACGCCGAGGCCCGCCTCGAAGCCGAGAAGATTCAGGCGCGCACCGATCTGGCACGGATCGAACGGGATACCGACCGCGACACCGCCTACGTCATGGCCGAGAACGAGCGCACGCAGGTTACGTCCAGCACCAAGATGGCCGAACTCGCACTGCGCCGCGAACTGGCCATGCTCGAATTCGCCAACAAGCACCAACTCACGATCGAACAGATCAAGGCCAAGCTGGCCATCGACGGCGCGAAGATGGACCTGCAACGCGAACTCTCGGTCATGGGTCGCATCACTCCCGAGGATGTGGAGCAACCGGCACAGGGTCAGGTTCTCACCCCGACGGTTGAGCCTCCCGGAAAAGCACCCGATGGAAAACAGTTTGTGGCATAATCAGGGTATCAACAACAGGAGACCTTGAAACCATGATACCTATTCCGGAAGACTACGAGCTTCAGGCGCTGGACACCATCCCGATCAAGAAGCCCGAGGCGAAACAGCAAGCCCGCCTTGTGGCTGCCTTGCGCCGCACGTGGGGCTTTCTGCATCCGCTTGACCGGCCGATCGTGTTTCACGTCCCCAACGGGGGTGGGCGTGACCCTAAAGAAGCCTGTAATCTCCGCACCCAAGGCGTACTGGCCGGGATGCCCGACCTGATCATCCTCGCCCCCGGACCATTCACGGTGTTCATCGAGATGAAAGCCGAAGGCGGTCGGGTGTCTCCGGAGCAGAGGGTCATCCACCCCCACATCGCCGGTCTCGGGTATGTTATGCTCGTGGCCTTCAGTGCCGAAGAGGCGCTCGCCCAACTGAGGAAACTCGAATGGAAGAACTGATCGACCTGCTGCTTGAGATTGCCGACACGGCCCACCGGCAGCATCTGGCAACCCGCAGCTACGCCAAGCACATGGCGCTGGGCGACTTCTACGACTCGTTGCGCGACAACACGGACACGCTGGCCGAAGCCCTCATCGGCATGGGCAACGATGTCGAAGAACCCGAGCCGGATATTTCTGCCTACCTCAAGGAACGCTACGCCGAGGTCGTCGCCATGCGGCCGATCTGCGACGGCGACACCGCGGCCGAGAACCTCTTCGACAACGTGGCCGCCGGGTTCCTGAGTACGATCTACAAACTTGACCGTTTGACGACATGAAGCTGACCCCGGAACAAATTCACAGCGCCGGCTGGGTGGTGGTCAAAGCCCATGCGGCCGAACGCCTTCTCATTCTTCGTGCCCGCCTCGAAAGTGAGCTTTCGCACGACGACACCCTCAAGACGCGGGCATCCATCCGCGAACTGAAACAATTGCTGGACCTCGAAACCCAAGAACAGGAGTTGGAAACCAATGGCTGATGAACTCGATCTTGACCTGACCGTCAAGCAGACCCCGCAAGAAGTCGCCGCTGAAGAAGCGGACTTTGCTGCCGCTTTCCACAGTGAGCGCGGCACTTCTGCCGAAGAGCCGGCCGCCGTTGTCGAAGAAGAGCAGGCGCCGGCGCCCGCCGCTGAACCGGCGCCAGCCGCCGCTGCCACCACGGACCCCAAGGCGGTGCTGACCGCGGACACCAAGCCGGTACTGGCCGGCCTGACCGAAGAGCAGGTTGCCGCCGCGCTGGCCCGCTCGTCACAGCAGCAGGCCACCATCGACAAGCTGGGCGGTCGCATCGGCCACTTGATCCAGCAGATCGAGCAACTGAAGAGCGTGTCCCGCACACCGGCTGACCAGCGTTCGCTCAACGTCAAGCTGACCAGACTCAGCGAAGCCTTCCCCGAGTTGGCCGAACTTTTGCAGGAAGACCTGAAGGGCATCGGCTCCGGCGAACCTGCCGCGCTGGTTGCCGCCGCCCCCAGCTTCACCGCCGAAGACGTGGATCGCATCGTCACCGAGAAGCTGACCAGCTTCCAGCAGCAGCAGGAACGCGGCATGGAAGTGCGTGCGCTCGGCTCGGTCCATCCCGATTGGGAGCAGGTCATCCGCACCCCACAGTTCGCGTTGTGGCGCGACAACGTGATCCAAGACGGTCAGGCGCTGATGGAATCCGAAAGCGCGCAGTTCATTTCGCGCAAGCTGA
Source organism: Candidatus Cloacimonadota bacterium (assembly GCA_012516855.1). NCBI lineage: Bacteria > Pseudomonadati > Candidatus Cloacimonadota > Candidatus Cloacimonadota bacterium. Next base: position 8,908 of record JAAYWB010000104.1, on the reverse strand, counting down.
CCGAGTTCAAGGATTGGGTCAAGGCAACCACCGTTGCCCCGGCTCAGGCCGCCGCCGCCGCCCCGGCGCCGCGTCAATCCGCCCAGCAGCGCCTGCGTGCGGCCGTTCTGCCGACCACGCCGACACCGCCCCCGACCGGTGCGGTGAGCGAGGAAGATGCGTTTGCCGCAGGTTTTGCGGCAGAGCGCAACAAAACCGGTTATTAACGCTTGCTTTTTTTCTTCCGATGTGTTATCATCGGTTTGCAGTTGATTCAACAACCTCTCATCACACAGGAGCATCACCAATGAAACGCACCCTTTTCTCCGCTCTCGCCATCCTCGCGCTGGCCACTTCGCAAGCCTTCGCCATCGGTTTAGGCAACGACAATCCGCCGAGCGGCGGCGGCACCAACATCAACACCAACGCCCCGCGGCAGGATCAGGGTCAGGCTCAGGGCCAAGCTCAAGGTCAAGCCCAGCTTCAGGGTCAGGCTCAGGGCCAAGGTCAAGCGCAGTTGTCGTCCAACCGTAACTCCAACCGCAACACGGCCGGCGCTGCCGCAGGCGCCTTCTCGGGTTCGGCATCCGGTGCTCAGGCGAACAACAGCCAAGGCAACACCCAAGTCATCACGGTCAATGAGGCCGCAATCCCGGTGGCGACCTATCAGGAAATTCGCCAGAACGACTACACCGTGCGTATGCCTGCTGCTATCGTTGCTCCGAACACCTATCCGACGGCTCCCTGTCTCGGTAGTTGGTCACTCGGCATCTCGGGCGTCCTCGGCAATCTGGCAGGCGCGGCCGGTGGCGGTACTGTTCAGGACGACGACTGCGGCTATCGCGAGACCGCCCGCAGCTTCACGGCGCTGAACCTCTATGGTGACGCTGTAGCCGCCCTGTGCGAAAGCAAGTACGCCAAGACCACGCCTAGCTGCAAGAAGCTGGCCGCCGGCGGCACGGTTGAAGTCCTGCCCGCCACTCCGGCTGCCGCTCCGGCACCCAAGGCTTGCAAGACCGAGATCGACGGTCGCGGCATCCGCACCACGGTCTGCCCCAACTAACGCGCACCATTCGGTGATAACCAGCCCCGGCCATGAGCCGGGGTTTTTTTTGTCGCTTGCTTGACAACTCGATAGTGATTGACTATCGTTCGTGCATTGGCGCCCGAGTGACGCCAGCAAAAACATCCGACCTTGATGGCCGAGTGACTAACCAAACAAACCTCGTAGCAAAACCATCAAGGAGCAATACGCCATGTCAGGCCAACTTTACGCAACGCAAGCACCCCGGATCGGCAAATGGAAAGGTGAAATCCTTGCCCGTGCCATCCCCTGCGAAGTGCTTCAACTCGCCGGTGATCACAAGATGATGCCGCGCAATGTTTCGGATACGGTCATCTACCGTCGCTGGGTGCCCTACAACGCCATCGTCCAGAACCCGAACATCTTTTTCCCGGCTGCCGGCGCCACGGTCGAAACCGAAGCGTCGAACAGCGTCAGCACGATCGTCACGAACAACCTGATCGCCGAAGGCGTCACCCCGACTCCCGACTCGCTGGTTGCTCAGGACATTCCGGTCGTCCTGAAGCAGTATGGCTGCCTGTACAGCTTCACCGATGTGGTCGATGACCTGTACGAAGACGACATCAGCGACGCGCTGAAGACGCAAGTCGCCGAGCGCATGGCCTTCGTCCGTGAAATGGAGTTGTACTCCAAGCTCCGCGCCTCGACCAACCGCTTCTTCGGCGGCACCGGCACCACGATCGCGACGGTCAATGGCAAGATTACGGCCAAGATGTTGCGGAAGGTCGCCCGTTCGCTGATGGCCAACCACGGCCGCAAGCCGACGAGCATTCTGGCTCCGACCCCGAACATCGGCACCAAGCCGATCGAAGCCGCGTTCCTCGTCTTCCTCTCGACCGACCTCGACGCCGACCTCCGTGACGTGACCGCCTTCCCGGGCTACACCCCGGTGGCTTCCTACGGCTCGCGTCGTCCGATCCACGAGAACGAGTTGGGTTCCTTCGAGAACTTCCGCTTCGTCGGTTCTCCGGAACTGGTTGCCTTCGCCAACGGTGGCGCGGCTGTCGGCTCGACTGGCTGCCTGAGCACCGGCGGCACGGCGATCGACGTGTATCCGATCATCATGACCGCCCAAAGCGGTTACGGTACGGTCGCCCTGCGTGGCTCCAAGTCCTTCGACTTGGGCGTGATCCCCGTCGGCAACCGTGACTCCGCTGACCCCCTTGCCCAGCGGGGCTACGTCGGCGCCAAGTTCTACGCTGCCTCCGTCCTGCTGAACCAGCAGTGGATGGCTGTTGCCTTTGTCGGCGCAGGTGATCTGGCCTAAGCCGCAAGGCAGGTGTATGATCAAGGGGGTGAGTTCAACTCACCCCCTTTTTTCTTAGGAGAAACACCGTGGCAAAAATTTACATCACCGAGTTAGCCAACAAAGGTGCAGCAGAATCAGGGGCCGGTATTGAGGTGGCAGCCGTGCCGCCGCTGGCTGAACAGACGGTGAGTGTTGCAGGTGCTTCCGCACAATCAGCAGCCTTCAACGCGAGCACCAGGTTCGTTCGCATCGCTACCGACACCCCGGTCAATCTCGCCTTCGGAGCAAATCCAACAGCGACGGTGAGCACGCTCTATATGCCAAGCGGTTCGGTTGAATATTTCGCCGTCACCGGTGGCATGAAGGTCGCTGCAATCCAGGGTGCCTAACCCATGTTTTGCCTGAACTCGTTTGGAAAGATCGGGGCTGCTGTTCGTAGCGCGTTTGCTACTGGCCTGGTCCAAGTCGATCTTACACTACCCGCAGGGGGAACAATAGGCGCTGCAAACTCCATAAATAGTTCAGGTGTGATGGGTGGATATGTAACGGTTACAGGTATCTATCAGCCATGCAAATGGTCCGCCGATGGAACACCAACCGTCCTTGCCCTGCCCGCAGGAGGAACAGAAGGTTCGCTACAGGCCATAAATAGTTCAGGTGTGATGGCTGGATACGCAAAGGTTACCGACGTCTATCAGCCGTGCAAGTGGTCTGTCGATGGAACACCAACCGTCCTTGCCCTGCCCGCAGAAGCAACAGAAGGCGCTGCAACCTCCATAAATAGTTCAGGTGTGATGGCTGGATACGCAAAGGTTACCGACGTCAATCAGCCGTGCAAGTGGTCCGCTGATGGAACACCAACTTTTCTTGATTTACCCGTAGGAGGAACAGAAGGAGCAATAAACGGCATAAATAGTTCAGGTGTGGTGGCTGGATATGTAGATGTTGCCGGTGCCTATCAACCCTGTAAGTGGTCCGCTGATGGAACACCAACTTTTCTTGATTTACCCGTAGGAGGAACAGAAGGAGCAATAAACGGCATAAATAGTTCAGGTGTGGTGGTTGGATATGTAACGGTTGCCGGTGTAGATCATGCGGCAATTTGGTTAGCTGACGGAACCGCCATAGACGCAGGGACATTCGGTCTTGATTCGGCGTATTTTTATGGTATCAATGATCTTGGTGTGGTGGTCGGAGAGAAAGGTAATAATGATTGGTCAGTTGAGCTTCCAATCATGGCCGTACCTGCAACATATAATTAGCCTCACGTGAAATCTGGGGTATTTGGATGGTCTAAGGTATGATGCAGGCCACCACAACCTTTTTTTTCTTAGGAGTCAAGCGATGAACTTCGGCGAACTGGACGCAGGGCTGAATGCCCTGGATGTGGTCAGAATTGAACGTGCCAGCAACGGCACCCCAACCAATCTGATCGTTGATGGTACTCCGCTGGAAATTTCTGATGCCGCGATCGTTGTGCGTGACGAGGTTGGGAAAGTCACCAGCCTGACTCAAGGTGGGGAAACCATTGAGATTGTTCGCTACGCGCTCGACGGGTCTTCTCAGATCGCCGGTTTCGCCACCAAGGATTCGGTGGATACTCCTTACCTTGGGTGGGACGACCTGCGTTTTCCGGCCCAAGGAATCAATCCGGCTGGTGCGACAGATGCACCGACCGTCGATAAGAGCGTTGTTCCAGGAACGCTTCTCTTTTCCGGCAGTGCGGTCAATCTGATCGCGGGTATTGCACAAATGCCTCACGCTTGGTTTGCCGGTTCAGCAATCAGACCCCACCTCCATTGGGCCAAGACAACTTCGGCTGCCGGCGGCGTGGAGTGGGAGTGGTGCTATGCCATAGCTGGTGCTGGTGAGGTCCTTCCTGCTTATTCTGCCTGGCTTCCTGCAACGGAGGGTGTGCCGAATTCTGACACGGCGGGAAAACACGCCATCTCCAAGTTCCCCGAACTCACGATGACCGGCAAAAAGGAATCAACGATTATTGCCTGGCAGGTTCGGCGCAATCCGGCGGCAGTCGCCGACACCTATGCGACAAACGCCCGCTTCTTCGAGTTCGACATCCATTACCAGATGTCGAAGTTCGGCACCATTGCTGAATTTCCGACCTGATCTTGACCTGAGAGATACGCATGGCGTCCAGAAGCCTGCTTGACCTGAACCCGGAAACCCGCAAGCGCGCGGAGATGTTCGTCGCCAAGTGTGCGACGTTCGGCATCGAGGTTCTGATCTATTGCACCTATCGCTCCGAGAAGGAGCAGGAGGTTCTTTACGCGCAGGGGCGCACGACGACTGGCCCAAATCCACGTCGGTCGAAGCCGATGGGCGACATCGTGACCAATGCCCGCGGCGGCCAGAGTTGGCACAATTTCCGGGCGGCGTTTGACTTCGTACCCCTTGTTGGCGGAAAAGCTGCGTGGAGTGACAAGGGTCTCTATGAAACCTGTGGTAAGATTGCGGAATCGCTCGATCTTGAATGGGCCGGGCGCTGGACAGGAAGTCTTCGGGAGACAGCCCATTGCCAGTTTCGCGAAGGTCTGAGTCTGGCTCAAGCGGTTGCAAAGTGGAGGGTGTGAGGTGCGCTGGCTGGTTGCTGTAATCTTCGTCGTGATCTTCTCTGTCGCGATTTACGGCTGGGTCACAACTCTCGGCCCCTGGTTGAACGAACATGAAGTGGAAGATAGGAGGTGCGGTCAATGTTGATCAAGGATTTCTTTCAGGCTTTCAGCGCTGGTAAGGAGTTGGCAAATGCTGCCACTTGGAAAAACACCCAACTCGTCGGCTCAAAGCTCGCAATATTGCTCGGCGCACTGCTTGCAATCGCCAACGCCTTCGGATACTTCCCACAAGTCACCACGCAAGATGCGCTCACTGTTGCTGGCGGTATCGCTGTCCTTGTCGGGATGCTCAATGGCACCGCAACAGTTGTCTCAACAACAAAAATTGGTATGCGCGGTCTTCCCCCTGTTGGGACTGACACAGGAAGGGGAAAGCCTGTTGCTGAACCAACCTCTGCCGACTTACCCATCCCTGTTGAAAGAGCAAGTGCTCCCCAGCCTGTCGATCCAAAACCTATCGAACCAGACCTATTTCACAACCGGAGTCTCGGCTAGTTGCCGATTTTAGGAGAAACCTAATGCAGTATCTCATCATCATCCGCGCCGTGTTGGCCCTTCTCCCGGCCGTCGTCGAAGCCGTAAAGGTGTTGGAAGGCGCATTCCCCGTCGCCGGCCAAGGTGCAGCCAAACTGGCGGCTCTCCGCTCAATTATCGAGGCTGCCTACAACACGGTGGCCGACGCCACGTTGTCGTTCGAGAAGCTGTGGCCCGCTCTTCAATCCGCTATCGGTGCCGTGGTCTCTCTGGCAAACTCGACCGGGCTGTTCAAGAAATAATGCCAGAAAAAGACCCAACATCATGGCACCTTGCCACATGGGCGCTCGCCTTGGCTATGGCTATGGGTGGTGGCTTTGTCAATTGGTACGCCAAGGTGAAGGTTTCTCACACGAGAGCCTTCAACCTCTTGGAGTTAATCGGTGAGATGGTCACTTCCGGATTCGTCGGTATCGGTGTTTTTATGACGCTCGACGGATTCGGACAACCTCCCAGCCTGTGTGCCGCCGGCGCCGGCATCGGTGGTCACATGGCCGCCCGACTGCTATTCATTCTCGAACGCCTCATTGAACAGAAGCTGAAGAAGGTTGCATCTTGACAACCAATTGATGTAGGCTATCGTCTCACCGACTTTTCAACAGGAGCACCTGATGGTCACCAAGAAAACCTTCGACGCGAGTGAAGTCGAAATCCAGCAACCGAAAAGCAGCGACTTCGAGGAAGAGTTCCTCAAGGGCGCCCCGGCCGTCGAAATTGATGTCATGCCTGCGCCCTCCACCGGTGCCGGCGACAAGCAATATCTCGAAGAACTGAGGTTCAACGAGCAGATGGTCGAAGTGATGGTGCATGAAAGCACCGATGAAAAGGCCGAGAATCCGGTCTTCACCGCTTGCAACGGGGTCACCCAATACTTCCTGCGCGGCCAGCCGCAGAAGGTTCGCCGCAAGTTTGTCGCCATCCTTGCCTCGTGCAAGGAGCACGCGATCAAGACGGTCGAATACACCCAGCCCGACGGTGCCCGCGCCATGCGCATCGAACGCAGTTCGTCACTGAAGTATCCCTTCAGCGTCATCCACGACCCGGCAGGCAAGAAGGGTGCCGACTGGCTCCGCAGCCTGCTGCAATCCTCAACCTAATAAAGCAGGGGCTTCCTCCTGTTTCCCTTGCTTTCCCGGCCGCCTTGTGCGGCCGGTTTTCATTCAGGTACAATAGCGCGCATGAATTACTCAGAGCACTACTCCCGTTTGATCAATCACGCTCGTAATCGGGAGGTCTCTGGTTACAGCGAGAAGCACCACGTTCTCCCGCGTTGCATGGGTGGCACAGATGACCGTGAGAACTTGGTTCGCCTTACGGCACGCGAGCATTTTGTTGCTCATCAACTTCTGGTCAAGATGTATCCGGGGGTTGGGAATCTGATCTTTGCCGTCATGGCAATGTGTCGTGATCCGCACGGTAAGCGTGTGACGAATCGTTTGTACAGTTGGTTGCGTGAGGCGCACAGCGTCCATTGCAATTCACCGGAGATTCTTGCGAAACGGAGAGCCGCTTTTCTCACCCGCCACGCAGCAGGCGATCCGTGTTTTAAGGTGGCTCTCGAAAAACTCAAGTCACCAGAGGTAATAGCAAAGAGGGTGGCCAGTCGTAAGATCACCGCTTCAACACCCGAGTTCAAAGCAAAAGAAAGTTCGAGAGCAAGAAAGCGTTGGGAAACTCGCGACAAGACCGCGGTGCGTGAGCACATGACTAAAATGAACAAGGAAAGAAGTGGCAGAACAAAAGGTAGCGCGCGAGTGGTTGTCGAAGTCCTGCCAAATGGTTTTATAGTCAATGAGCATCTCGATATAAAAGCCTTGGCTTTGAATCGCGGTGTAACATACAAGGCGCTTTATCAACAGCTTCGCGCCGGCCATCCAACAATGGAGATTGCACCTAGATGAATTTCTTGCAAATTTGTCAAGCCGTCGTGCGGGAGGGCGGTATTTCTGGTGAGATTACCTCGACGCAGAACCAGACTGGCGAGGCGTTAAGGGTGGTTGAGTGGTCGAAATCCGCCTACCGTGAAATCCTGAACAGCGACCAATTCACTTTCGGTTTCATCCGCAAGGAAGTCCATGTCCAACTGACGCCGAACCAAGGCACCTACAGCGCCGCCGATCTGGCGCTCGACGATCTTGTCCAGTGGGACGTGGATAGTATGCGGGTCTCGATCAACGAGGACCGCAGCGACGAGACCTTCCTGATCAACATGCGCTGGCCCGCCTTCCGGGATTACTGGCGCTTCAGCACCCGGCGCACAACCGCATCCCGGCCGCTGAATTGCAGCGTCAATCAGGATACCAATCTGGAAATCGGCCCCGTGCCCGCTGTTCCCTACTGGCTGACCATGCAGTACATCGCCGCCCCGCCGGACCTGCTGAACGACACCGATGTCCCGGTCATCCCGTTACGCTGGCAGATGGTGATCGTGTGGCGCGCGCTGCGTCACTACGGCATGTTCGAGTCCGCTCCCGAAGTGGTCATGCGTGCAAACGACGCCTACAACGAGATCGTGCTGCGCATGACCCTCGACCAATCCCCGCAGATCGTCGGTGGCGCACCGTTATGCTGAACGTCCAAGGGCTTCCGCCAGTACAGTACGAAGTCACCCCGCTTCAGGGTGGCTTCGACCAGATCACGTCAGCCTACAATCTGGCGCCGGGAGCCTTGCGGGATTGCGTCAATTTCGCCTGCCGTTCGCAGGGCGGCTACTACCGCATCCCGGGCTACGAGCGCCTCGACGGTCGGCCGGCGCCGAGTCGGGCCAGCTTCGTTGCCATCGACGTGACGATGAACCCGGGCGAACCCATCCCGCCAATCGGTTCGGCGGGCAGTTTCGGCAACATCCAAGGCACGGTTTGCTACGTTGATCCCTTCGGCAAATATGTCGCGCTGACCAAGACTACCACCACGTTCAACAGCGCGTTCGTTCCGGGTCCGATCGACATCGGCGGCGGCACGATCGGGCAGGCGACGGCGATCCACAGCCAACTGTCGATCAGGGACAACGCGATCATCAAGGCATACGCGGCCAACATCTACCGGGCCGACATCCAGCCGGTCCCCGGGTCAGGCCCGATCCGCGGCGTGCTCTACTTCAAGGATCAGGCGTTCGGCTTCCGGGACAACGCCGCCGGCACGGCCGGAGAAATCTACCGGAGCACCCCGGCCGGATGGGTCAAGGTCGATCTTGGCAGCAAGATCGACTTCACCGATCTGAAGGCCAACATCAACGAGGGCGACACGCTCACCCAAGGGGCGGTCACCGCCATTGTCGAACGCTGGATACTCACGTCAGGCGATGTGACCTCCGGCACCAACACGGGCTATTTCGTCCTGAGCAACGTGCTCGGCGGCAGCTTCACGGCAGCGGCGGCAACGGTCGGCACGGCGGCCGTCACGCTCGGCGGTGCGCAAACTCCGATCACC
>JAAYWB010000103.1 GCA_012516855.1 Candidatus Cloacimonadota bacterium | reverse complement strand
CTTAAAGGCCGCAGCGTCAGGTCACGTCGATGCGTAAGTTCTGTGGCAACGAGAACAAGTACCTCAGCAAATGGGAGTTATTAGGTCTTACTTGACTTTGTTCTTACTCATGTTAAAGTCTTACTGTTGAAAAAGTAAGGAATAACAGGAGGTAAGCATGCACGCAGACGCTATTGTTTCAAGCAAGGGACAGGTCACTTTGCCTGCAAAAATCCGCGCCCAGTTGGGGATTCAGACGGGGACTAAGCTGCATTTTGAGCTGCGGGGGCAGGAGATTGTGGTTAAGGCTGAGCTGCCTATGAGCGCTTATTACGGCATGCTCAAGGGTTACAAGCTTGACCCCGCTGATCTGGTGATTGAAAAAGAGCCAGATCGGGAGTTTTGATGAATGTTGTTGATTCGTCCTGCTGGATTGAGTTTTTCACGGCTGGTACAAATGGTTTAGTGTTCAAACCCGTGATTGAGCAACGCGACCAATTACTTGTACCTGTTATCAGTATTTACGAAGTCTACAAAATCCTTAGCCGTAAATTACCAGTTGGTGCAGTGCTATCGTGCCTAGACGTCATGCGCTTAGGCCGAGTGCTTGATTTAACGGATAAACGCGCTGTTGCGGCGGCTGACATTGCCAGCAAACACCAACTTGCCATGGCTGACGCGGTGATTTACAGCATGGCCCTAGAGTTTGATGGAACGCTTTGGACGCAGGATGTGGATTACAAAGGTCTGCCAAGCGTGAATTATTTTGACAAGCCACTTGCTTGATTTCTTCAATGAACGATGAACTGAAAAACAGACCCACCACTGCTTTGTCACGCACCTGGCAAGTGGGTGCACTGTGTCGCGCCATTGCGGACAGTTTGGATGCACGGTTTAACCCGGTGACGGTGCAAGGCGAAATTTCAGGGTTTTCGCGTGCCAGCAGTGGGCACTGCTATTTCTCACTGAAAGATGCGACAGGGCAAATTCGCTGTGCCATGTTCAAGCGTGCTGCGAATTTGACAGAATTCATGACACGCGATGGTGATTTGGTCGAAGTGCGCGGTCGCATTGATGTGTACACACCGCGCGGCGATTTGCAGTTGATTGTGGAGAGCATGAGCCAAGCAGGGCAAGGGGCTTTATTTGAGCAATTTCTGCGACTGAAAGCCAAGCTGGAAGCTGAGGGTTTATTTGATGCCGCTCGCAAACGCGAATTGCCCATCGCACCGCGCGGCATTGGTTTGGTCACTTCATTAGGTGCTGCAGCTTTGCACGACGTCATTACTGCACTGCAAAGGCGTGTGCCTCACATTCCAGTGATTGTGTCGCCAGCCAGCGTGCAGGGCGTTGGTGCGCCTCAAGAGTTGTGTCAAGCGCTAGCAAATTTGTATCAATACAATGAACAAATACGCCAGCTAGAGGCCAATTTAATGCACAAGGCTGCGCGTGCGCCGATTGATGTCATTTTGCTGGTGCGGGGTGGAGGGTCTTTGGAAGATTTGTGGGCGTTCAACGATGAAACCTTGGCACGCACCATCGCACAAAGCCCAGT